>NZ_VYKE01000285.1:0-3485 GCF_032424515.1 Pseudomonas sp. JV245A | reverse complement strand
CGCACGCTGTCGAGCATCTGCCCGTAGCTGACCCGGCGCCAGTCGCCGCCGTCCTCGCGGGCGGCGATGAAGGTCTGCTCGGGACGCACCCGGGCCCAGTGCAACAGACGATCGAGCAAGCGCTGCGGCAAGGGCGCCAGGGGTTCCAGGGAACGCATATGCAGCACGCCCTGCTCTTCACTGACGGCAACTGCCGGCCGGCCAATGGACACCTGACGGTAACGCGGCGGCTCGGCCGCGGGTGGGGATGGCGCTCTGAATTGGCAACTCACGTACATGTCCTCCATCAAGGCACGCCTGCGCCGCGCACGCAGGGCGACGGCTGGCAAGCGTGGCAGCCGGTGGCTGCGGCCTTGTTATTGTTATGCCTGGCCTGCACACGGGCCGCGCGCTCAAGGCACCGCGCCCGTGGCGACGGATCAGATCGGGTAGTGCCGCGGGCCGTTCTGCAAGGTGACCCAGCGCAATTGGGTGAAGTGTTCGATCGAGGCCTTGGCGCCAAAACTGCCGTAGCCGCTGGACTTGACGCCGCCAAACGGCATCTGCGCCTCGTCATGCACGGTGGGCCCGTTGATATGGCAGATACCCGACTCGACCCGTTGCGCCAGGGCCAGGGCCCGCCCGGTGTCGCGGCTGAAAATCGCCGCCGACAGGCCGAACTCGGAATCGTTGGCCAGGCGCAACAGCTCTTCATCACCGTTGCCGCGCAGTACTACCGCCACCGGGCCGAAGGACTCCTCGCGGTACAGGCGCATCGACTCGGTCACGCCGTCGAGCAGGGTCGGCTGCAGAATGCTGCCGTCCAGTTGCCCGCCGACCACCCGCTGCGCGCCCTGCTCCAGGGCGTCGTCGATCAGCGCCTTGATGCGTGTCCCGGCGCTGGCATCCACCAGCGAGCCGAGCACCGAATCTGCGGCCGCCGGGTCGCCGGCGCGCAGGCTCTCGACCTTGGCCGCCAGCTTGGCGACGAAGGCATCGGCCACCTTGGCATCGACGATCAGGCGCTCGGTGGACATGCAGATCTGTCCCTGGTTGAAGTAGGCGCCAAACGCCGCGGCCGCGACGGCCGCGTCCAGGTCGGCATCGTCCAGCACCAGCAGCGGCGCCTTGCCGCCCAGCTCCAGCAAGGCCGGCTTGAGGTGGCGCGCCGCAAGCTCGCCGACAATCCGCCCGACATGGGTCGAACCGGTGAAGTTGACCCGGCGCACCGCCGGGTTGGCAATCAGGCGCTCGACAATCGCCGCGGCATCGGCCGGGGCATTGCTGATGACGTTGACCACGCCATCGCCCAGGCCGGCGTCCTGCAGCACCTGGCCGATCAGGCGATGCACCGCCGGGCTCAGTTCGGAAGCCTTGAGCACCACGCTGTTGCCACAGGCCAGGGGCATGGCGATGGCCCGGGTGGCGAGAATTACCGGGGCGTTCCACGGGGCGATGCCCAGCACCACGCCACAGGGTTGGCGCAAGGCCATGGCGAAACTGCCGGGGACATCCGAAGGGATGACTTCACCGGTGATCTGGGTGGTCATCGATGCTGCTTCACGCAGCATGTTGGCCGCCAGGCGCACGTTGAAGGCGTACCAGTTGGCCATGGCCCCGGTCTCGCCGGCGGCGGCGATGAATTCCTCGCTGCGGGCCTGCAATTGCTCGGCGGCCCTAAGCAGGCGGCTGCGGCGTTCGTTGGGGGCCAGGGCCGCCCAGGCGGGGAATGCGGCCTGGGCCGCGGCCACGGCGGCGTCGGCATCGTCCAGGGTCGCGGCGGCCACGCGCGATACCACCGCGCCGGTCACCGGGTTGCGGCGTTCGAAGGTTCGACCGTCGCCGGCGGGGCGCGACTGGCCACCGATCAGCAGGGGCACGTCCAGCATGGTGATTCCTCTTGTTGTCTTTGTCGGGAATGCAGCGCAGCGGTGTAACAGTAATGCCAGGGGCGCGGCGAACAGCGGGAGGTGCCCGCCGTTCGCCGGCCGGGCTCAGCGTTTATACGCCTGCAGGCCGGGCTTGATGCTCTTGTCGTCGAGGAACTGCTTCATGCCCTGCTCGCGGCCGCCTTCGGTGTCCAAAAGGCGCGACTGATCGAGCTTGGCGTACAGGTAGTCTTCGTTCTGCTCCCAGGTCAGCTCGCGGCAACGCTTGAAGCCGTGCTTGGCGGCACGCAGCACCACCGGGTTTTTCTCCAGCAGATTGCGCGCCAGCTCGATCGTGACTTCACGCAGTTGCGCCAGGGGCACGCTTTCATTGACCAGGCCCATCTCGGCGGCTTTCTGCCCGCCAAAGGTCTTGCCAGTCATGATGTAGTACAGCGACTGGCGATGACCGACGGTGTCGGCCATCGCCTTGCTCACCAGGTTGCCCGGCGGGATGCCCCAGTTGATTTCCGAGAGGCCGAAGGTCGCCTCATCGGCGCAGATCGCCAGGTCGCAGGCCACCAGCGGGCTGAAGCCGCCACCGAAGCACCAGCCGTTGACCATGGCGATGGTCGGCTTGGCGTACATGCGCAACATTTTCCACTGCCACTGGGAGGCTTCGCGACGGATTTTTTCCTGAAGAATCTCCGGGCCGGCATCCACCTCGCGAAAGTACTCCTTGAGGTCCATGCCGGCGGTCCAGGCTTCACCGGCGCCAGTCAGCACCAGCACGCCGGCGGCCGGGTCCTGCTCTAGGGTTTCCAGCACGTCGATCATTTCCCGGTTCAGGGTCGGGCTCATGGCGTTGCGCTTTTCCGGGCGATTGAGGATGACCCAGGCAATGCCCTCTTCGATTTCGACCTTGACCGTTGTCCAGCGACCTTCGTAGTTGCTCATGGCGATGCTCTCTTGTTCTGGCTTGAAGATGGGTCGAAATTAAACCGACAAATTAGTTATGTCAATTAACTATTAATTGAATTAACTATTTTCCCTGCCCCTGGATAAAATCCTTCTGCAGCCACTGCCAGCACAGGCAAACGTAGCTATCAGCGGCAGACCCCGGCAAACTGGATAGCCTTGTTAACCGACCCAGGATGTTTTTGTCATGGCCAAGCCCGCTCCCCTCGCCGACCCGCGCGAGGCCCCACCCGCCAACGCCGAGGTTCAGGCGCCGCTGGATTCGGCGCTGGACGAACTGATTGGCTACGCCATGCGTCGCGCCCAACTCAAGCTGTTCCAGAACCTGATCGGCCGGCTCTCGGCCCACGACCTGCGCCCCGCGCAGTTCTCGGCCCTGGCGATCATCGACAGCAACCCGGGGCTGATGCAGGCCGACCTGGCTCGCGCCCTCGCCATCGAGCCGCCGCAAGTGGTGCCCCTGCTCAATAAACTGGAAAGCCGCGCGCTGGCGGTGCGGGTGCGCTGCAAGCCGGACAAGCGCTCTTACGGGATTTTTCTGAGCAAGACCGGCGAAACCCTGCTCAAGGAGCTCAAGCAGATCGCCGCGCAAAGCGACGTCGACGCCACCTCGGCCTTGAGCGCCGGGGAGCGCGAAGAGCTGCTGCGCCTGCTGAAGAA
>NZ_VYKE01000284.1:0-3492 GCF_032424515.1 Pseudomonas sp. JV245A | reverse complement strand
GGTAGCCAGTCCGTTGCTTGTGCAACGTGCCAGCGAATGGGTATGTAATAGATTTGTGTGTTTGCAAACTTTCGGTTTGTATCGTCTTCACACACCGCAACTCGCTTCTTAAGCAAATTGCTTGGGTGTTATATGGTCAAGCCTCACGGGCAATTAGTATTGGTTAGCTCAACGCCTCACAGCGCTTACACACCCAACCTATCAACGTCGTAGTCTTCGACGGCCCTTTAGGGAACTCAAGGTTCCAGTGAGATCTCATCTTGAGGCAAGTTTCCCGCTTAGATGCTTTCAGCGGTTATCTTTTCCGAACATAGCTACCCGGCAATGCCACTGGCGTGACAACCGGAACACCAGAGGTTCGTCCACTCCGGTCCTCTCGTACTAGGAGCAGCCCCTCTCAAATCTCAAACGTCCACGGCAGATAGGGACCGAACTGTCTCACGACGTTCTAAACCCAGCTCGCGTACCACTTTAAATGGCGAACAGCCATACCCTTGGGACCGGCTTCAGCCCCAGGATGTGATGAGCCGACATCGAGGTGCCAAACACCGCCGTCGATATGAACTCTTGGGCGGTATCAGCCTGTTATCCCCGGAGTACCTTTTATCCGTTGAGCGATGGCCCTTCCATACAGAACCACCGGATCACTAAGACCTACTTTCGTACCTGCTCGACGTGTCTGTCTCGCAGTCAAGCGCGCTTTTGCCTTTATACTCTACGACCGATTTCCGACCGGTCTGAGCGCACCTTCGTACTCCTCCGTTACTCTTTAGGAGGAGACCGCCCCAGTCAAACTACCCACCATACACTGTCCTCGATCCGGATAACGGACCTGAGTTAGAACCTCAAAGTTGCCAGGGTGGTATTTCAAGGATGGCTCCACGCAAACTGGCGTTCACGCTTCAAAGCCTCCCACCTATCCTACACAAGCAAATTCAAAGTCCAGTGCAAAGCTATAGTAAAGGTTCACGGGGTCTTTCCGTCTAGCCGCGGATACACTGCATCTTCACAGCGATTTCAATTTCACTGAGTCTCGGGTGGAGACAGCGCCGCCATCGTTACGCCATTCGTGCAGGTCGGAACTTACCCGACAAGGAATTTCGCTACCTTAGGACCGTTATAGTTACGGCCGCCGTTTACCGGGGCTTCGATCAAGAGCTTCGCGTTAGCTAACCCCATCAATTAACCTTCCGGCACCGGGCAGGCGTCACACCCTATACGTCCACTTTCGTGTTTGCAGAGTGCTGTGTTTTTAATAAACAGTCGCAGCGGCCTGGTATCTTCGACCGGCATGAGCTTACGGAGCAAGTCCTTCACCCTCACCGGCGCACCTTCTCCCGAAGTTACGGTGCCATTTTGCCTAGTTCCTTCACCCGAGTTCTCTCAAGCGCCTTGGTATTCTCTACCCAACCACCTGTGTCGGTTTGGGGTACGGTTCCTAGTTATCTGAAGCTTAGAAGCTTTTCTTGGAAGCATGGCATCAACCACTTCGTCACCTAAAAGGTAACTCGTCATCAGCTCTCGGCCTTAGAACCCCGGATTTACCTAAGATTCCAGCCTACCACCTTAAACTTGGACAACCAACGCCAAGCTGGCCTAGCCTTCTCCGTCCCTCCATCGCAATAACTAGAAGTACAGGAATATTAACCTGTTTTCCATCGACTACGCTTTTCAGCCTCGCCTTAGGGACCGACTAACCCTGCGTCGATTAACGTTGCGCAGGAAACCTTGGTCTTTCGGCGTGGGTGTTTTTCACACCCATTGTCGTTACTCATGTCAGCATTCGCACTTCTGATACCTCCAGCAAGCTTCTCAACTCACCTTCACAGGCTTACAGAACGCTCCTCTACCGCATCACTTACGTGATACCCGTAGCTTCGGTGTATGGTTTGAGCCCCGTTACATCTTCCGCGCAGGCCGACTCGACTAGTGAGCTATTACGCTTTCTTTAAAGGGTGGCTGCTTCTAAGCCAACCTCCTAGCTGTCTAAGCCTTCCCACATCGTTTCCCACTTAACCATAACTTTGGGACCTTAGCTGACGGTCTGGGTTGTTTCCCTTTTCACGACGGACGTTAGCACCCGCCGTGTGTCTCCCATGCTCGGCACTTGTAGGTATTCGGAGTTTGCATCGGTTTGGTAAGTCGGGATGACCCCCTAGCCGAAACAGTGCTCTACCCCCTACAGTGATACATGAGGCGCTACCTAAATAGCTTTCGAGGAGAACCAGCTATCTCCGAGCTTGATTAGCCTTTCACTCCGATCCACAGGTCATCCGCTAACTTTTCAACGGTAGTCGGTTCGGTCCTCCAGTCAGTGTTACCTAACCTTCAACCTGCCCATGGATAGATCGCCCGGTTTCGGGTCTATTCCCAGCGACTAGACGCCCTATTAAGACTCGCTTTCGCTACGCCTCCCCTATTCGGTTAAGCTTGCCACTGAAAATAAGTCGCTGACCCATTATACAAAAGGTACGCAGTCACAGAACAAAGTCTGCTCCCACTGCTTGTACGCATACGGTTTCAGGATCTATTTCACTCCCCTCTCCGGGGTTCTTTTCGCCTTTCCCTCACGGTACTAGTTCACTATCGGTCAGTCAGTAGTATTTAGCCTTGGAGGATGGTCCCCCCATATTCAGACAAGGTTTCTCGTGCCCCGTCCTACTCGATTTCATGACTAAGAGATTTTCGCGTACAGGGCTATCACCCACTATGGCCGCACTTTCCAGAGCGTTCCGCTAATCTCAAAGCCACTTAAGGGCTAGTCCCCGTTCGCTCGCCACTACTAAGGGAATCTCGGTTGATTTCTTTTCCTCAGGGTACTTAGATGTTTCAGTTCCCCTGGTTCGCCTCTTGCACCTATGTATTCAGTACAAGATAACCATCTTATGATGGCTGGGTTCCCCCATTCAGAGATCTCCGGATCAAAGTCTGTTTGCCGACTCCCCGAAGCTTATCGCAGGCTACCACGTCTTTCATCGCCTCTGACTGCCAAGGCATCCACCGTATGCGCTTCTTCACTTGACCATATAACCCCAAGCAATCTGGTTATACTATGAAGACGACATTCGCCGAAAATTTGCATTCTTAATTAAAAGAGAACTCACAAATTTACCTTAGCCTGATCCGTTACCAGTGAAAGTAACGTTCAGTCTATCTTTCTATCACATACCCAAATTTTTAAAGAACGATCTAATCAAAAGACTAGAAATCAACATTCAAAGTGAATGCTCATTTCTAAGCTTTCAGAAGCAGTTTATGGTGGAGCCAAGCGGGATCGAACCGCTGACCTCCTGCGTGCAAGGCAGGCGCTCTCCCAGCTGAGCTATGGCCCCATAACAAAATTGGTGGGTCTGGGCAGATTCGAACTGCCGACCTCACCCTTATCAGGGGTGCGCTCTAACCAACTGAGCTACAGACCCAATTTCGAGCTTGTAACTGTTAGCTTGGAGCTATCAGCTTGGAGCTTAAAGCTGCTTCTATCGTCTTCTTCAA
>NZ_VYKE01000283.1:0-3506 GCF_032424515.1 Pseudomonas sp. JV245A | reverse complement strand
GCCGGCCTATGCCGGGCTCCTGCGGCGGCTGCGCGAGGTGCTGCCGCAGCAGCTGGCCCTGAGCATCACCGCGCTGCCCGCCTGGCTCGACAGCCGCGAGTTGCCCGGGCTGCTGGCTCAGGTCGACAGCAGCGTGCTCCAGGTACATGCGGTCAGCGACCCCCGGCGCGGGCTGTTCGACCCGCACCAGGCTGAACAATGGGCCAGGCGCTGGGCTGGGGTCAGCGACAAGCCGTTCTACCTGGCCCTGCCTGCCTACGGCGTGGCCTTGCTGCCCGGCACCGCCCAGGCTCCAGTGGTGGAAAGCGAGGCGCCCATTGCGCGCCGGGGCCAGCGTCGGGAGCTGATGGCCGACCCCGAGCAACTGAGCCAACTGGCCAAGACCCTGCGCAATGATCCGCCGGCCCATCTGGCCGGGCTGATCTGGTTTCGCCTGCCGCTCAAGGGCGATGTCCGCGCCTGGAGCCTGGATACCCTGCGCGCGGTGGCCCGTGGAGACGTGCTGGACAGCCGCTTGGGCATCAGCCTGCAGGAGCAGGACGGTCTCTTCGATATCCGCTTGGACAACCCGGGCAATCTCGACCGCCCTTTGCCTGAACAACTGACCCTGGCCGTTGCCCAATGCGACGGATTCGACGGGCTGGGCGGTTATGCCGCCGAGCTGCGTGACGGCCAGCTGCTATTGACCCGCCAGCAGGCCGGCCGTCTGGCGGCGGGCGGCACCCGGGCAGTGGGCTGGGCCCGCTGTACAAAAATTGACCAAGGAGCTGCACATGTTCGTCCCTAGATCCCGCTACCTGCTGTGCCTGAGCCTGTGCCTGCCCTTGGCCCCGGCCTTGGCGTGCGGCCCGACCTTTCCCATGCGCCTGCTGGGGGATCGCCCGCAGACCCTGGCGCAGTTGCCGGAAGGCAGTTTCCTGTTCGAGGTCAGCCGCCTGGGCAAGCCCATCGTCGGGCTCAAGCCAGTCGTCCAGGATGGCTTCAGCCGCGATTACAACCTGCCTGAAAGCTATGAGGTGCAGGAGCGTAACTGGGCCGAACAGCAAGGGCTGGACGACGCCCAGAAAACCCTGGTCAGGCAGTTGCGCACGCTCAATGACCCGCGCCTGGCGGAGCAGCAAGGGGCCAGCCTGCCGCCGGAGATCAACCTCTACACCGCGGGCGCGGTGGCCTTCAGCGCCGGGGATCACGAGCGGGCGGCAGAGTATTTCCGCAAGGTGCTGGCGCTGCCCGCCGAGCAGCGGGCGCTGCGCAGTACCTGGGCCGCCTATTCCCTGGGCCGGGCCCTGCAAGCCATCAGTGAAGAAGCCAACGAGCTGGATGATCAGGGGCGCAGCGACACTTTGCTGGCGGCGCGCCAGGCGTTCGCCCAGACCCGCCAATTGAATATCGACGGCTTCAGCGACCCCCTGGAACTGGGCATCGCCAGCCTGGGGGAAGAGGCGCGCATTCTGAAGAACCAGAACCACTGGAGCGAGGCCATCGACCTGTATGCCAGCCAGAACCTGATGGGTTCGGACGTCGGCTACAGCTCGCTGAAGCAGGTGGTGGGGGAGTTGGGCGGCCTGTCGGACGCGCAGTTGCGCGAGCAGCTCAAGCAGCCTTCGGTGGCGCGCTTGCTCACCGCTTCGCTGGTCTCGCACCTGGGCTGGTCCTTCGGCGAACGGCCGGAATCCGAGGTGAAACTGATCAAGCTGCTGAGCCAGGGCACCGCCGGCACTTTCGACAACGCCGACCGCCTGGCGGCGCTGAATTACCAGAACGGCGATTTCGTCACCACCCAGCAGTTGCTCGAACATGCCGGCGACGGCGGCCTGGCCTGGTGGCTGCGGGCCAAGATGGCCGTGCGCAACGGCGACAAGGTGGCGGCTGCCGCGGCCTATGCCAAGGCCGCCGCGGCTTTCCCCCGGGAAGAGAGCTGGGGCTTTCGCGGTGATTACGACGGCAACTACGAAGACCTCAAGCCGGGCTGCCGGGTAGAAGGCGAAAGCGCCGTGCTGGCCCTGGACCGTGGCGACTATGTGCAGGCGTTCGAGCTGCTCTACCGCAGTGGCGACATTTACTGGCACGACGCGGCAACCGTGGCTGAGCGGGTGCTGACCCTGGATGAACTCAAGCATTTCGTCGACACCCAGGTTCCGGCGCCGCCGCTCGTCCCCCAGCAGCCCGATGCCTACTACGAGAGCCTGCCGATTGCCGCCCAGGTGCGCGAACTGCTGGGCCGGCGGCTGTTGCGCGAGGGCCGCTACGAAGAGGGCTGGGGCTACTTCTACACCCCCGAGCGCCAGGCTATCGCCAAGGCCTACGGCGAGTACCGGCGCAGCGCCGAGTCGGCCTGGCTGCCAACACGGCGAGCCGAGGCCTATTACCAGGCGGGCAAGCTGGCACGGGCTTCGGGGATGGAGATCCTCGGCTACGAGATGGGTCCGGACTACCACAGCCTGTGGGGCAGCTACAGCCTGGAAATCCCTCCGGTACAGGCCGGCCCGCTGATCAGTGCCGACGAAGTGCAGCGCCAGCAGGCCACCACTGCCGAACCCGATGTGCGCTACCACTATCGCTACGTGGCCGGCGAGCTGGGCAACCAGGCGGCGGACTTCCTGCCCCACACCAGCCAGGCCTATGCCGCGGTGCTGTGCAAGGCGGCGCGCTGGACCCGGGGCAGCGATGCCGAGATCGAGTACTACCGGCGCTATGTGCAGAACGGTCCCTTTGTGGAGTGGGCCGGCAACTTCGGCATGAACTGTGAGGAACCGGACTTCGGCAGCGCCAACAAGCGCTACCTGACCCAGTGGCTGGACGCATCCCGTTCCGCGGTGGCCGAGCACAGGCTGGCTGCCGGCGCCGGTGCCGGCGTGCTGCTGTTGGGGGCGGCCTACCTGTTCCGACGCCGCCGCGCGGTGTCCTCGCACAAGGCGACATAAAAGCGTGCCCAGGATCCTGTAGCCGCTGCGGCAGGCTGCGTACGAGCTGGGCGGCACTCCGACGCAGCGGTCGCGGCGATTTCTGGGGCGAACATTTTGCCGGGGATCGCCAGGCAAGGTCCTGCGGACCTTCGCGCAGCTTCGCCGAGGCTCGGCAGCGGCAACAGGTGCCGTCAGGCCTGCTGGACGAACGTCAGGCGCAGGGCGAAGCCGATCAGCAGGCTGCCGAACAGCCATTGCTGCACTCGTTGCGCCGACGGGCTGCGCTGCATCCAGCGGCCCAGCCCGGCACCGGCCAGGGCGTAGCAGCAGTCGAACAGGCCGCCCACGGCCACCAGCAGCACCCCCAGGGTCATGAATTGCGGGACCACCGCACCGGCCTGGGGATCGACGAACTGCGGCAGCAGTACCGAACAGAACAGCAATGCCTTGGGGTTCAGTAGGTTGGTCAACAGGCCGCGCTGGATCGCCTCGCGCCAGCGCAGGGGCGTGGCTGCGGCGGTGCCGGGCTCAAGGTTGGGCAACAGGTTCGCCCGCAGGCACTGGATACCAATCCACAGCAGGTAGGCGGCGCCCGCCAGG
>NZ_VYKE01000282.1:0-3525 GCF_032424515.1 Pseudomonas sp. JV245A | reverse complement strand
CTGCAGAACAGCAGGGTCTCGTACAGCCCGCCGTGTTCGGAATAGGCCCGCACGCTGCGGCCATTGTGAAAGTCGAACAGCCCGATGGCGCGCTGGTCCTTGTGGCAGACATCCAGCAACAGCAGGTAATCGTCCATGATTCTCTAGTCCTTCAGGGGCAAGGGGGCGGGGAGGATGGGCAGCGCTTCGCGCACGCGCGAACGGCGCGGTTCGAGGGCCTGTTCCTTGAGCAGGAATGACAGCAGCAAGCCGGCCAGGCTGCCGCTCAGGGCCACGTACAGGATCGATGGCAGGCCGAAATGGCTGGCGGCGAACCCGGCCACGGCCGGTGACAACCCGCCACCCAGGATCTCGCCGAACCCCACCACGATTCCGGTCGCCGCCGGCAGCAGGGCCGGGGTGACCGATTCGCTGGTCAAAGGGCCGACTGTCATGCAGATCAGGCTGAAGTTGAAGAACGACAGCAGGAACAGCAGCAGGAACAGCAGCCAGGGAAGGGGCGGGCTGACGATCAGCAGGCCCACCAGGGTGCTGCTGGTCATGAAGCACACCGACACCACCGGCTTGCGCCCGAGACGGTCGGACATGCCGGGGATGATCAATTGGCCGATGAAGCCGCCCAGGCCGATGGCCGAGATGACGAAGGCCATGGACAGGGTTTCCAGGTGCATATGGTCGGTCAGGTAGCTGGGCAGCATGGCGCAGAGGACGAACTGGCAGGTGAGTATGCAGAACATGATCAGGATGTTCAGGCTCACGTTGCCGCTCTTGAAGGCCGCCAGCCAGGTGCCTGCGGTGCGGTCGGCCTGGGGCGCCGGCAGCGGTCGGTAGATTTTCCACAGGTAGCCGGCCAGCAGCAGGCCCGGCAGGGAAATGATGGCGAACACCGCACGCCACGAGCCAGTGATTTGCAGGAGGTATGCGGCGATCAGCGGCCCCAGGCACAGGCCGAGAATCGGGAACAGCGCCTGCTGGATACCCAGGTTCAGCCCGCGCCGGTCGGGGCGCGAGACTTCATTGGTGACAATGATGCTGGTGGGGGTGAAGGCACCCTCGCAGATGCCCATCAGCCCGCGCAGAATCACCAGCCCCAGCACGCCGGTGGCCAGCGCGGAAAAACCGGACAGTAGCGAAAGCACGGCAATCGAGGTCACCAGCACGCGGCGGGTGCCCAGGCGCTCGATCACGCTGCCCATGCCCAGGGCGGACAGCCCCCAGGTGAAGGCCAGCGCGGCGGACAGGTAGCCCAGGTCCTGATAGTCCAGTTGCAGGTCGTGCATGATCACCGGAAACAGCGGCAGGATGATGAAGCGATCCAGCCCCACCAGCCCGAAACTCAGTGACAGCAACAGCACCATGGATCTTTCGTAACGGCTGTTGGCAGCCGTGGTCGGCATTCCAGTGTTCATCGCTCAGCTTCCTTGTGAAACCATGAACCCGGCGCAAGCGCCGTGGGAGGCCACCCGACGTTGCCATGCAGCCCGGCAACGTCAGGTGGGACAGGCACAGGCAGTCACATCAGGCGGTCCACTCGCCCACCGCCATTTCCGCGGTGAACCCCGGGCCGAAGGCCGCCAGCAGGCCGATGTCGCCGCGATTGAGGTTGGAATCGAACTGCCGCTTGAGTACGTCGAACACCACCACGCTGGCAATGTTGCCGGCTTCCGACAGGCTGCTGCGCGATTGCGAGACCCGGTTGGATGCCAGGTCCAGGTGCATCACCAGCTCGTCGAGGATCTTGCGACCACCGGTGTGGAAGATGAAGAAGTCGTTGTGCGCACAGTTCTGTTCGAAACTCTCGTAGTTGAGCCGCTCCATGACCGGTGCCACGTCCTTGATGGAGTTCATCACCGCCTTGTCGAGGGTGAAGTGAAAGCCGGTGTCCTTCACGTCGTACTTGATGTAGTGCTCGCTCTTGGGCAGGAAGTACGACTCGGTCTTCTTGATCTTGAAGCCGCCGGCCTGGTCATCGGCGCGCAGCACGCAGGCGGATACCGCATCGCCGAACAGCGCCGCGGAGATGAAGGCGTGCAGCTTGGTGTCGTCCGGCTGGTAGCACAGCGAGGAGAACTCCAGGGACACGATCAGTACGTGGTTGCGGGCATCGAGCCGGGCGAAGTCGTTGGCGCGGTTGATGGCCGCGGCACCGGCCACGCAGCCCAGCTGGGCGATCGGCAACTGCACGGTGGAGGTTGGCAGGGCCAGGTCGTTGATCAGGTGCGCGGTCAGCGACGGCATCATGAAGCCGGTGCAGGAAGTGACGATCACCATGCGAATGTCGCTGATCTGCAGCCCGGCATTCTCGATGGCCTGGCGCGCCGCGGCCGACGACATCTGCCGGGCTTCACGCTCGTAGACGATGCTGCGGTGGGTGAAACCGGTGTGCACTGCCAGTTCGTCGATCGGCAACACCAGGTGGCGCTCGTTGACTTCGGTGTTGGCGATCATGCGCTTGGCCAGGGCCATGCGTGGATGGTCGGCGTGCAGGTTTTCCAGGTGATCGACCATCTGTTGCTGGGTGATCTTGTGTTGCGGAAACATGACGTGTGGAAGGCAAAGTGTAGACATGATGGGTCCTTGGCTTTAAGTAAGCCAACAAGTTAAGGGGTGGGGATAGTCCCCGTTTATAGGCACAGGAATCTGTAGGCCCTAAAGGAAATCAGGGCCTTAAGGCAACTTCGGGGCGTGAAGTTGCCGTTGATGTAACTTTTAAGTTGGATTTTATTTTAATGGCTAACTTCAAGGTGCCTTATATAAAGGCACCTTGAATAACAACTTATATATCGAGTACGAACTTATAAGCGTATTGCCAGGCCAGGTTGCTTTCGCGCACATGCTTGCGGATCACCATGCGCACCGGCGCACCGACTTTCAGCTGTTGCTGATCGCACACATCGACGATTTCCGAAGCGATCACCAGGCCGTCGTCCAGGCGCACCATGGCCATGATGCGCGGCACGGTTTCGCCATAGCCCATGGCGGCCAGGATCGGGTTCTCGGCCGGGGCCATGACCTCGATCTTGCCACTGCGCGCGCAGCGATACGGCTTCACACTCAGGGAGTTGCAAGCGCCGCAGACGGTGCGCCGGGGGAAGAAGATTTCGTTGCATTCTTCGCACTGGCTGCCTTCGAGGCGGTACTTGCCGCCATGCTCGCGCCATTCGCGAAGCATGCTGGCGGTGGTCATTCTGTGGATCTGTTCTGGGTACATGGACATGGTCCGGGCTCCTTAGTCGTTCGAGAGGACAATCACTGAGTTGTGCGCCGCGTAACCGCCAAGGTTCTGCGACACGCCGATGCGCGCGCCCTTGACCTGGTTGTCGGATTCACCCCTCAGCTGCCGGAACAGCTCGGTGATGTGCAGGATGCCGTCGCAGCCGGAGGCATGGCCGCGGCCGATGTTGCCGCCGTCGGTATTGAGCGGCAGCTGGCCATCCAGGGCGATGCCGCCTTCGAGCACGAAGTCGCCGGCCTGGCCCTTGCCACAGATGCCCATGGATTCCATCTGGATCAGCCCGGCGCCGA
>NZ_VYKE01000281.1:0-3527 GCF_032424515.1 Pseudomonas sp. JV245A | reverse complement strand
GCTGGCGCCCGTCCAGCAGCCAGCGCGGGAAACTCGGTGCCAGCTTGCCGCCATAGGTGAATTCGGCGAGGACGATCTTGCCCCGTTCCACGGTCAGCGGGCAGGAACCGTAGCCGTCGTATTCGGCCAGGCGGGTCAGGCGCTTGAGGGCCACCAGCACATTGTTGGCCACCACCGGTGCCTGTTTGCGTGCCGCTGCGGCGGTCTTGGCATTGCTGGTATTGGTGGCGTCCCCCAGGCCGTGGATGTTCACGTAGCGCTTGTGGCGCAGGCTGCCCGGGTCGACGTCGATCCAGCCGGCGGCGTCCGCCAGGGGGCTCTGGCGGATGAAGTCCGGGGCGCACTGGGGAGGCACCACGTGCAGCATATCGAAGGCCCGTTCCAATGTTTCCTGGCGGCCATCGGCCAGGGTGCGGACAAAGGTCGCGCGTTTGGCCGGGCCGTTCACCGCCACCAGGTTATGGCCGAAATCCAGTTCGATGGCGTATTTCTTCACGTATTCCATCAGCGCCGGCACGTAGTCGGCGACGCCGAACAGCACACCGCCGGCATTCAGGAAGCGCGGCTTGATCTGCCCCAGGCGGCCGTGGCGCAGCCAGTGGTCGCAGGACAGGTACATGGCCTTTTGTGGCGCTCCGGCGCACTTGATCGGCATCGGCGGCTGGCTGAACAGCGCCTCGCCCTGTTGCAGTTGCTGCACCAGTTGCCAGGTGTAGGGCGCCAGGTCGTAGCGGTAGTTGGAGGTCACGCCGTGGTTGCCCAGGGCCTGGGGCAGGCCGTCGATGGCGGCCCAGTCGAGCTTGAGCCCGGGGCAGACGATTAGTTGGTCATAGGCCAGCACCCGGCCGTCCTCCAGCACGAGGGCGTTGTGTTCCGGGTCGAAGCGGCTGACCGCGTCCTGGATCCACTTGACCCCCTGGGGCATCAGCTCGGCCATGGCGCGCTCGGTGGACTGGGCGCTGAATACTCCGGCGCCCACCAGGGTCCAGCCGGGTTGGTAATAGTGGTGCCGGGCAGGGTCGATGAGTGCCACGTCCAGGTGTGGATCGCGGGTCAAGAGGCTGGCAGCAACGGCGATGCCGGCGGCACCGCCACCGACGATCAGCACCTGGTGGCTGCCGTCGACAGTGGGCAGGGCCGGGTTGAAGGGGCGCATGGCAAGGTCTCCGTGTGGAGTAGGTAATAGTTATAGGGTGTTCAGGGGAATCTTCAGGTAGCTCACGCCGTTGTCCTCGGGCTCGGGGAAGTGCCCGCTGCGCATGTTGACCTGCACCGAAGGCAGGATCAGCACCGGCATGTCCAGGGTCGCGTCGCGGGCTTCGCGCATGGCCACGAAGCTGTCTTCGTCGACCCCCTGGTGAATGTGGATATTGTTGGCGCGCTGCTCGGCGACGGTGGTCATGTACTGCAGCTCGCGGCCGTTGGGCAGGTAGTCGTGGCACATGAACAGCCGGGTGCTGGGGGGCAGGGCGAGGATCTTGCCGATCGAGCGGTACAGGGTCCGCGCGTCGGCCCCGGGGAAGTCGCAGCGGGCGGTGCCGTAGTCGGGCATGAACAGGGTGTCGCCGACAAAGGCCAGGGTTTCGTCGCCGACCTGTACCAGGTAGGTCATGCAGGCCGGGGTATGCCCCGGGGTGTGCATGGCCCGCGCGGTGAGGCCGCCGATGGCGAATTCGGCGCCGTCTTCGAGCAGCACGTCGAACTGGCTGCCGTCCCGGGCAAAGGCCGGGGCTTCGTTGAACAGCGCGCCGAAGGTCTTCTGCACCCGGGTGATCTGGTTGCCGATGGCCACCTGGGCCCCGAGCTGCGCCTTGAGGTAGGCGGCGGCCGACAGGTGGTCGGCATGCACATGGGTTTCCAGGATCCAGTCGACCCGGGCGTCCAGCTCTTTCACCCGGGCGATCAGGCGGTCGGCGGACTCGGTGTGGGTGCGGCCGGATTTCGGGTCGTAGTCCAGCACGCTGTCGATCAATGCGCAGTGGCGGCTGGCCAGGTCCATCACCAGGTAGCTGATGGTCCAGGTATGGCTGTCGAAAAAGGCTTCTACACGCAGCGTGTCGCTGATGATCATGGGGCACTCCAGGCAATGAAGGTGAGGGCAGTCTGCGCTGACGCTCGTTTCTTGAAGTGTCAATAAGCGTGCCAACCCGAAACGGCGTCGTTTGGCGCCTGTTCATTGGTTTAGACGCTTTTTCAACCCCTTGGTGATGTGTTGTCGCCAGGACTGTCATCCGGGCTTGGCAGTCATTTGGCAGTTGCTGGCAGAAAATGGCAGTGATGGCGCCCATGCTTTAAGCTGCCGCCTCTGCCCCGGAGTTGCCCATGTCCCTGATTGCCACCGACCTAGTCCCGCCACCGATGTCCGCCCTGGTGTCCTACCTCGAACACGACCCGCAGCCCACCATAGTGCTGGACACCGACTACAACATCATCGCCGCCAACACCGCCTACCAGCGTCAGTTCGGCGTGGCCGGCAAGCCCCACGTGGGCGCCAAGTGCTACCGGGTGTCCCACCAGTTCGCCGTGCCCTGCGACCAGGCCGGCGAGCATTGCCCGATGCGCAAGGCCCATGACAGCCGCGTACCGGAACGCATGCTGCACATCCACCACACGCCCCGGGGGCCGGAGCATGTGGACGTGGAGCTGCGGCCGATCATTGGCCAAGACGGCACGGTGGTGGCCTATGTCGAGCGCCTGAGTTCGGTGGCCGTGGCCTCGGTACAACCCCAGCAGAAGGGCCTGGTGGGGCGCTCGCCGGCCTTCAACGAAGCCTTGGGCGCCTTGCAGCGGGCGGCGCCGGCGCCGATCCCGGTATTGCTCCAGGGTGAATCCGGCACCGGCAAGGAGCTGTTCGCCCGTGCCCTGCACGACGGCAGCCCCCGGGCCAGCGGGCCGCTGGTGGTGGTGGACTGCACCGGGCTTACCGAAAGCCTGCTGGAAAGCGAATTGTTCGGTTATGAAAAGGGCGCCTTCACCGGTGCCCTGCAGCGCAAGATCGGCCTGGCCGAAGCCGCCCATGGCGGCACCCTGTTTCTCGACGAGATCGGCGAAGTGCCCCTGGCCATGCAGGTCAAACTGCTGCGCCTGATCGAGTCCGGCAGCTTTCGCCCGGTGGGCAGCCTGCGCACCGTGCACTCGGATTTCCGCCTGGTGGCGGCGACCCACAAGCCGCTCAAGGAAATGGTCGCCGCCGGCACCTTCCGCCAGGACCTGTACTACCGCATCAGCGCCTTCCCGATCCGCCTGCCTGCCTTGCGCGAACGCAGCGACGACCTGCCACTGCTGATCGACAGCCTGCTGCGCCGGCTTGACCCCGGGGTAGTGCCGCGGGTCGATCCCCAGGCCCTGGCCCAACTGAGCCTGTACACCTACCCGGGCAATATCCGCGAGCTGCGCAACATCCTCGAGCGGGCGCGGCTGTTCAGCGACGACGGGGTGATCCGCCTGGCGGACCTGCCGCCGGAGCTGCGCAGCACGCCGGCACCAGCGCCCCCCGGCCGCCGCCGCGGCAACAAGGACCTGGAGCA
>NZ_VYKE01000280.1:0-3551 GCF_032424515.1 Pseudomonas sp. JV245A | reverse complement strand
AGCCCGGCCAGGGCGTGCAGCCCGATCAGCCAGTAGCCGACCGTACCCAGCAGTTCGTGCCAGCCCTGGAGCTGCTTGGCCAGTGGCTTGTTCTCGGCCAGCAGCAGCGGCAGGTCGAGGCCGTAGAACATCACCTGATGGCCCTTGGCGCTGGTGGTCAGCCAGCCGAGGATCGGCATGGCGATCATGAACAGGTACAGCGCCCAGTGCATCAGGGTCGACAGCAGCCGTTGCCAGTGGGGCGGGGTGGGCAGGATCTTCGGCGCTACGCCCTGGGCGCGAGCGAACAGGCGCAGCCAGACCAGCGCAAACACTGTCAGGCCGAGCATGAAGTGGGCTTCGACAATCAGCGTGCGACCACCGCTGCCTTTGGGGAAGGTGCCGCGAAATTCGATACAGGCGTAAACCACGGCCAGTAGCACCAGCATCAACCAGTGCAGGGCGATCGTCATGGTGCTGTAGCGAGACTCAGTGTTTTTCCAGGGCATACGGGACATCCTCGGTCATCAGGTCTGAAGCCTCCGTTCTTGAGCGACGGAGTGCTTTAACTGTAATCCGCTTTATGCCGGTCTGCCTGGAGCTGTAGCGGCTTTTATCGCCCCCCTGTGCAGCGCCGGGGCGGTGGGCGGGTATGAAAAAACGGCGGCCCCGAAGGCACCGCCGTTTTTTAATATTGCCCCGTGCCTGAATCAGTTGCCCTGGGGCATTTCCCCCCGGGCCAGGCGCTGGTTGATGTCGGCGATCACCTGGGGCAGGTCGGCGATGGTGTCGATCAGGTAGTGCGGGCGCGAAGCCTCGAACAGCTTGTGGATGCGCTTGCGCTCGCTGGCCAGGGTGTCGCTGGCCAGGGCCCGGTAGCCTTCGTAGGTCAGGCCCAGGGCATTGCCCGAGCAGGTCAGCGCCACGGTCCACATGCCGGCGCGGCGGCCTTCGAGAATGCCCGGTACGGTGTCGTCGATCTTCACGCAGGCGGCCACGTCGTCGATGCCCAGGGCGATCACGTTGGCCAGGGCCTGGGCTGGCCATGGGCGGCCGTTGGGCACTTCGTCGGTGGCCACCACGTGGTCGGCGGTGTAGCCGTTGGTGGCGGCCAGGGCTACCACCTTGTCCATCACCTGCTTGGGGTAGCCGGAGCAGGAGCCGATCTTGATCCCCTGTTCACGCAGCTTGGCGATCACCTCCAGGGCGCCGGGGATCAGCGCCGAGTGCTCGGCGATCTTCTCGATCTGCAACGGCATGAAGCGTTCGTAGATGGCGGTCACATCGGCGTCAGTCGGGGTGCGGCCGAAGACCTTGCGATAGCGCTCGGCCACCTCCGGCAGGTCGCACAAGGTGCGGATGTGGTCCCACTTGCCCATGCCCATGGGGCCGCGGGCTTCTTCGATGGACACCTGCACATCGAACTCGGCGAAGGCTTCGACAAAGATCTGGGTCGGGGCAAAGGAGCCGAAGTCGACCACGGTGCCGGCCCAGTCGAGGATCGCCGCTTGCAGCTGAGAAGGGTTGCTGTAGTTCATGGTTTCGATGCCTGTGTAGGAGCGAGCTTGCTCGCGAAAAAAGGTTCGGTATCGCGTCGCCTGATTCGCGAGCAAGCTCGCTCCTACAGGCTCGGTGGGGAGTCAGATGTCGAGGACTTCCATCTCCCGCAGCACCTCGGCGATGGCGGTGACGGCAGCCTGCATGCCGCGGCGGTCGACATGGCCGATGCAGCCCACGCGGAAGGTTTCGACCTGGGTCAGCTTGCCCGGGTAGAGGATGAAACCCTTGGCCTTGACCCGCTCGTAGAAATCCTTGAACTGGTAGCGGGGATCTTTCGGGGCGTGGAAGGTTACGATGATCGGTGCCTGGATCGCTTCCGGCAGAAAACTGCGCAGGCCCAGCTCGCCCATGCCGTCGAGCAGTGTCTGGCAGTTGTCGGCGTAGCGGGCGTGGCGCGCCGGCAGGCCACCTTCCTCGGCGTATTGCAGCAGGGCTTCGTGCAGCGCGGCGACCACGTGGGTCGGCGGGGTGAAGCGCCACTGGCCGGTCTTGGCCATGTAGCTGTGCTGGTCGTGCAGGTCCATGGCCAGGGAATGGGCATTGCCGCCGGCCTGGGCCAGGGAGGCCTTGGCAGCGAAGACAAAGCCCATGCCGGGCACGCCTTCCAGGCATTTGCCGGAGGCAGCGATCAGCGCATCGAAGGGGATCTCCCGGGCATCGATGGGTAGCGCGCCGAAGGAACTCATGGCGTCGATGATCAGGCGCTTGCCATGGCTGGCCACCACCTGGGCGATTTCCGGCAGCGGGTTGAGGATGCCGGTGCTGGTTTCGCAGTGGATCAGCGCCACGTGGCTGATGCTGCTGTCGGCCTGGAGCAGGCGCTCGACATCCGCGGCCGTGGTGGGTTGGTCCTCGGCGGTTTCGAAGGTGCTGAAATCCCGGCCGAGCACTTCGCAGATCTTCGCCAGGCGCTTGCCGTAGGCACCGTTGATCAGCACCAGGACCTTGCCGTCGCGGGGCACCAGGGTGCCGATGGCCGCTTCCACGGCGAAGGTGCCACTGCCTTGCAGGGGCACGCAGTGATGGCTGTCGGCGCCCTGGATGATGGCCAGCAGCTGTTGGCACAGGCTGGCGGTCAGCTGGTTGAAGCGGTCATCCCACGAACCCCAGTCCACCAGCATTGCCTGGCGGGTGCGGGCGGAGGTGGTCAGGGGGCCGGGGGTAAGCAGGATTGGCTCGGCGATGCTCATGCTGTGTCCTCGAAAAGGTGGGGATGACGCTACGGGGACTAAATTGCAGTTTGCCTTGTCATCAATCAAATTGTTTGTTGTTATGCCAGCCATCAGTGAGGCCGATAGCTATGAACCTGTTTCAACTCCGCGCATTCGACGCCGTGGCCCGGGAAGGCAGCTTTACCCGGGCCGCCGGGCGGCTGTTCATCAGCCAGCCGGCGGTCACCGGGCATATCAAGGCCCTGGAAGAGCATTACCAGATCACCTTGCTGCGGCGCACTGCGCGCCGGGTGGAACTGACCGAAGAGGGCATCAAGCTGGCGGCCATTACCCGGGCCATGTTCGGCCTGGCGGAAGAGGCCCAGGCCATGCTCGAGGCCAACCGGCAATTGCTCACCGGGCGCCTGGAAGTGGCAGCGGACGGCCCCCATCTGGTCATGCCGATGCTGGCCAGCTTGCGGGCGCGCTACCCGGGGGTGACGGTCAACCTGCGCCTGGGCAATGCCCAGGAAACCCTGGCGGCGCTGTTGTCCGAGCATGCCGACGTGGCGGTGCTGACCGAAGTCGAGCCGCGCAAGGGCCTGCACCTGCAAAGCCTGGGCGAGTCGCGGATCTGTGCCCTGGTGCCCGATGGGCACCCTTGGCTGGAACTGGCCGAGGGCGTCGCCATCGAGCAGTTGGACCAGGTGATCATGGTGCTGCGCGAACCGGGTTCGATCACCCGCCGGACGTTCGATGAGGCCTGTGGGCTGGCCCAGGTCCAGCCCCGGGTGCTGCTGGAGCTGGACAGCCGCGAAGCGGTGACCGAGGCGGTGGCGGCGCACCTGGGGGTGGGCATTG
>NZ_VYKE01000279.1:0-3573 GCF_032424515.1 Pseudomonas sp. JV245A | reverse complement strand
GGTCGGCACCACCGAAGCCCTGCTCAACTGGCTGCAACACGCCCAGCACAAGCCGGAGCTGTGGATCCAGGCTTCGGCCATCGGCTTCTATGGCGTGCGCGACGCCAGCCAGAGCCTGGATGAAAACGCCGAGCGCGGCGAAGGCTTCATGGCCGACCTGTGCGCGCGCTGGGAATCCTCCGCCGAACCGGCTACCCGCTTCGGCGTGCGCCAGGTGGTGCTGCGCCTGGGGATCGTCTTCGGTCCCGGCGGCGCCCTGAAGCCATTGCTGATGCCCTTCCATTTCGGCTTTGGCGGACGCATGGGCGATGGCCGGCAGATCATGAGCTGGGTGCACCGCGACGACGTGTTGCAGGTGATGGCCCGGGCCATGAACGACCCGTCCCTGTCCGGCACCTACAACATGGTGGCGCCGGAAGCGGTGAGCCAGGGCACCTTCGCCACTACTGTCGGCAAGGTGCTCAAGCGCCCGGTGTGGCTGCACGTGCCGGCTGCGCCGGTACGGGCCCTGGCCGGGGAGATGGCCGAGCTGTTCTTCGATGGCCAGAAGGTAGTGCCGGCGCGCCTGCTGCAGGCCGGCTACCGCTTCCGTTACCCAACCCTGGACGCCGCCCTGCGCGACCTGACCTGAGCTGAGGAATGCCCATGAGCAAGCCCCTGTTGTACCTGCTGGCGGGCAATGGCAGCGCCGCCGACTGGTGGGACGATGCCCTGCCGCACTTCCAGCGCTATCAGGTGCAGCCCCTGGAGCTGCCGGGGTTTGGCGACAACCCGCTGCCGCCCTGCCAGGACCTGGGTGAATACGCCGAGGCCCTGCTGGGCATGACCGAGCCGGGCCAGGGGATTGTCGCGGTGGGGGTCAGCGCGCTGATCGTGCTGCACGCCTTGCAGCGCCGCCCGGGGCACTTCTGCCGCAGTGTGCTGTTGTCGCCGGTGGGGGCCTTTCTCTGGCAACGGCGCTTGCCGGCGCTGATGTCGCCGCTGCCCGCGCGCTTGCTGATTCACGGTTTGCTCAGCCATAAACCGACGTGGTTTGCCGGCAAGTTCTCGCGCCAGCCGTGGAGCCAGGAGCAGTACCGGCGCATGGGCGCCGGCTATGGTCGGTGCCGGGCCTTCGTACCGCTGTGGGAGCAACTGCGGGCCGATACCGCGCTGCCGCTGCTGGAGTGGATCAAGGACCCGGTGCAACTGGTCTGGGGCGACCAGGACCGGCTGCTGGGGATTGCCCAGGCCGCAGCCTGGTCGGCCATCCTGGCCCGGGCCGACCTGCGGGTCAGCCTGCGGCCGGGCTGGGGCCATTACCCCTGGATCGATGCGCCGACGGCGTTCGTCGACTGGCTGGAGTCCGCCGACAACGGCTTCGTCGCCCACACCAAGGGCGGCCGCCTGCGCCTGGCGGAGCTGGCCGGCCAGCCGGTGCCCAGCGCCCTGTCCCTGGACAGCGCCAGCGACCCGCAGCTGCCGGCCCTGCTCGCCAGCCAGCCTGCGGCGCTGTGGGCGGTGCGTTCCTCCAGCTACGGCGAGGATCAGGCCGACTCGGCCAATGCCGGCTTGAGCACCACTTACCTGCGGGTGGCCAGCGAGCAAGTGCCCGGGCGCATCAGCGAACTGCGCGATGCCGGGGTCGAGGAAGTGGTGGTGCAGCGCTTTATCCAGCCGACCCTGTCGGGGATCGCCTTCGTCCGTCACCTGGCGGTGGAACTGGAGTGGGTCGAGGGCCATCTGGAAAGCCTTGCCGACGGTCAGGTCAGCCCGCAGCGGGCGATCCTTTCACGCCTGGGCGCGGCCTGGGAAAGCGGCCATTTCGCCACCACCCGGGGCCTGAGCGCCAGCGCCCTGTGGGATTTCCTGCAAGGGGTGCTCAAGACCTTCCACTACGTGCCCGGTGATGTGGAATGGGCCTGGGACGGCCAGCAACTGTGGCTGCTGCAGTACCGCCCCATCAGCGACTACGGCTGGCGCCGGCACCTGACCGCGGCCAATATCGCCGAGATCCTGCCACCGCAACCCAGCCGTTTCGTCGAGTACGGCCAGCGCCGCGCGGCGGCGAGCATTCCGGCGATCATGGCGCGCTGGGACGCCCGTGTACTGCAGGACAACGAGCCCTTCACCGCAGTGTTCGGCGGTGCTTCCTATATCAACAATGACCTGTTCCTGGCGCGGCTGGCCGACTGGGGCCTGCCCTCCTCCAGCTATGCCGGCGAGGTGGGCGGCGCCACCCCGCAGCTGCCCTTGCGGCCCCTGCGCCTGTTGCGCTCGCTGCCACGGTTCCTGCGCATGCAGCACATCGCCCGCGGCCACCTGCTGAGCCTGGAACCGGGCCTGCGGCGCTTCGACCGGGAGCTGGCGCAGTTGCGCGCCGCCGAGGCCGACGGCCAGCAACTGGCAGACTGGTTCAGCCGCTTCTATGTGTTCGTGGTGCAGGGCAACCTGTGCATCGCCACCGCCCTGGCCAGCAGTGGCGGCGCGCTGCTGGGGCGTCCGCCCACCGCCTACGACAACCTGGACAACAGCCCCCATCGCCTGCCCTGGGAAACCGACCCAGGCACCCCGCGTCCGCAGTGCGCCGAGTTGCCGTTGCAAGCCTTCCCGCACTGGAGCCCGGCCATCACCCTGGCCCACCGCCTGGGCTTGCCGGGCATGCGCGGCTATTACCTGCAAGTGCGCGAGTGGTACCGGGACAACCTGATGCGGATCTTCTTCCGCTTGCACCACGCCGTGCCCGAGGCTGATCGCGGCTACTGGTTCGCCCCCCATGAGCAGGTGCGCAACCGTGGCGGCAGCTTCTGGCAGGACGGCCGCGAAGGCAGCGAGCAGGCGGCTGGGTTCATGATCTACCCGGGCCAGGTCCAGGGCGTGCTGGGGGTCGACATTCTGCTGGAGGACACCCTCGACCCCGGGCGCCATGCCCACTATCAGCAGGCCCGGGCAGTGATCGCACGCATGGGCGGGCGCCTGTCCCACGGTTCGACCCTGTTGCGCGAACTGCGCAAGCCCTCGGCGGTACTGCCCCAGGTAGACCCGGCCTGGATCGGCCGCGAAGTGCTGTATGCCGACGGCCAACTGAGCCTGGTAGAAGGCTGAAACCCGCGCTCAAGGCTGCGCAATGCTGGCGAAGCGTTCGCGGTAGGCCTGGGGCGTCACGCCCAGGGCCCGCAGCACGCTGCGACGCAGGGTTTCCTCGCTACCGAAACCGCACTGGGCGGCGATGCGCTTGATCGGCAGGGTGCTGTCGGCCAACAGGCGCCGGGCGCATTCCACACGGATCAGTTCAATGGCCCGGGCCGGGGTCTGGCCGGTGTCGGCGCGGTAGTGACGGACGAAACTGCGCTCGCTCATTCCCGCCTGCTCGGCCAGCACCGGCAGCGTCAGTTCGCGGTCCAGGTGCTCGGCGATCCAGGCGTGCAGCCGGTCGAAACGCCCACCCTGGTTCTGCAGCGACAGGGTTACGCTGAACTGCGACTGGCCCCCCGGGCGCTTGAGAAACACCACCAGTTGCCGCGCCACTTCCAGCGCCACTGCGCGCCCCAGGTCGGCCTCCACCAGGGCCAGGGCCAGATCGATGCCGGCGGT
>NZ_VYKE01000028.1:0-55904 GCF_032424515.1 Pseudomonas sp. JV245A | reverse complement strand
CAGGCGCAGCGCCAGGCCCACAGCGAGGCGGCGCAGGCGGCGCTGGACCATGCGCGTACCCAGCGCAGCCGCGAGCACAAGCGCCTGCAACGGGAACACGACACCATCCAGCGCCACGCCGCGGCTTCGCGCCGGTACGCCAAGACCGCCAACGTCTCAGGCTTCGAACGGGCCAAGCTGCTCGGCGCCGCGCGGGACATCATGGGCCAGGTACGCCACGCCCATCAGGGGCACAAGAGCGAGCTCGACGAGCAGGTGCGCGACGCCTTTGCCCGGGTCGGCGCGCAGTCACCGACCTTGCTCACTCTGCCCGCCACCACCTTGCAGGCCGGCCAGCCGGTATTCAGTCTACTGCAGGCGCAACTGCCCTGGCTGGACCCGCAAGCCCCGGCCAGCCGCCTCACCTGCAACGTCGTCGGCCCGGCGCGCATCGCCCTGGTCGGCCCCAATGGCTGCGGCAAGTCCACCTTGCTGAAACTGCTGGCCGGCCAGTTGCAGCCACTGAGCGGCGAATGCCGAGTGGCGGTAGCCAGTGCCTATCTGGATCAGCATCTGGCGCAACTCGATCCCGCACGCTCACTGCTCGAACAACTGGGCAACGCCGCCACGCCCCTGGAGGAAAGCGCCTTGCGTACCCGCCTGGCACGCCTGCAACTGGATGCCCGGCGGGTGCTGCAACCCTGCGCGCAACTGAGCGGCGGCGAGCGCCTGAAAGCCGCCCTGGCCCTGGCCCTGTGGGGCGGCAACCCAGCCCAACTGCTGTTGCTCGACGAACCCACCAACCACCTGGACCTGGAATCGGTGCAGGCCTTCGAATGCGCCCTGCGGGACTTTCCCGGGGCCCTGGTGGTGGCCTCCCACGATCAGGCCTTTCTCCAGGCCCTGGCGCCGACCCATGAGCTGCAATGCTCGGCCCTGGGCTGGCACCTCAGGGAGCAGCAGCCATGAAACAGCGGCTTACAACGACGGGCCCTGCGCAGCCGCAGGCCCGTGCTAGATTCGCCGCCTCACAATCCATGGACAGGAGCGTCACGCCATGCAGTTCGGATACACCATCATCTACGTACCCGAAGTCGAAGGTTCCTTGCGCTTTTTCGAGCAGGCCTTTGGTTTCAAGCGGCGGTTTCTCCACGAATCCGGCACCTATGGCGAGCTGGAAACCGGCAGCACTACCCTAGCCTTCGCCGACCATGACCTGGCAGAAATGAATTTCCCGGCCGGCCATGTGGCGGCTCACTCCTCGCCCAGGCCCCTGGGCATGGAACTGGGGCTGGTCACCGCAGACGTGCAGGCGGCCCATGCCCGGGCCCTGGAGCACGGTGCCCGGGAACTGGCGCCCCCCACAAGCAAGCCCTGGGGGCAGACGGTGTCCTATGTGCGCTGCCCGGACGGCACTTTAGTGGAGCTGTGCACCCCGGTCGCGCCCTGAACGCCCGGAGGCGTTGAACGCTACTTGAGCCTGACGGCGGTGCCGGTGGCGAAGACCACTACCATGCCACCGCGCCCTGCCGGCATGCTGATCTCGAAATCCACGCCGACCACCGCATCGGCGTTGCACTGCCGAGCGCGCTCCTTGATTTCATTGGTGGCCTGTATCCGCGCTTCCTTCAGGGCGCGCTCCAGGGTCTGGGAGCGGCCGCCGAAAAAGTCGCGCATGCCGGCGAACAGGTCACGGACCACGTTGATGCCGTGGACCGATTCAGCGCTGACGATGTCCAGGTAGCTGGCAATTTCCCGGCCTTCGATATGGGCGGTGGTGGTGACAATCATGTGTTTCTCCCTTGAACGGACCACTCGCCCCGGCACTTCGGGGCGGCAAAACCGGGGATGGTAACAGAGCCCGCCCAAGGCTTTGCCACAAACGACAGCCCCGCTCTGGAGCGGGGCTGTGGGTCACGGTTTCAAGGGACGTTCTTCATCCAGTTCCGACAGGCTTTTGCCATCATCCGGATGCTTCCAGGTCTGCGGAGGCGGCTCCTTGTGTTCAACCTCGTAGGGTGCCGTCTCATCGCTGCGTTCCTGCTCGTAAGGGCGTTGCTGTTGCGTTGCCATGCCCACCTCTCTTCCTGAAGGGATTTTTCACTCGCCTTAGCAGGTTAGAACAGATCTGCCGGTGGCTCGGGGTTTGCCGACAAAACAACGAACGTCGCCTGTGCCCTGCGGTCGTAAAAGTATGGAGACGCATCGAACACACGACGCGTGCTCCGTACTCACTCCGAAGGAGAAACGCGATGGTTACTCACTTCAAGGTCGCCGGGCATCTGGCCTGCGGTCATCACGGCACCCAACTGGCCTCCACCGGCGAACTGAACCGGGTCAAATGCCGCAGTTGCCGAAACACCGAGGTCTACAAGGAGGCCCGACGCAACCAGCGCAATGCCGCTCGTCGGGCTGCACGCAAGGCCAAGGCCAGCCATGGCGGCCAACTCTGGCGTAACGCCTGGACCGAACGCCTGACCGCCCTGCCGGGCCTGCAGCGTCTGCCACGGGGCTTTCACGGCCAGCCCTTCGTCTGAAACCGAAGCACGCCAGCGTGCCGGCCGAGTACGGGACTGGGCAAGGCCGGCCCCCTGAGGCGCAAGATGAAACTTCTTTCACCCAGCGGCGAAAAAGCGCTGTGTATAGTCGCCTCGCTCATTCAAGCAACTACGTTCGCCCGCACTCCCCGCGGGCTTTTTTTTGCCCGCGGGAAAGTGCGTTGGCGGTTTTTCAGTCCTGCTCGAGTTCCTTGCAGTCCTTGAGCAGGGTTTGCTCCGTGGCGGTGTGGTCCGCCTCCAGGAACGAGAGCACCCCCATCTTGCCCTTGGTGTGCCAGCGGAAGCTGTTCTGCTCGTCGTCCGCCACATACAGGGCGCCGGAAGCGGAACGCGCGATGTGCATGGGGATCAACTGGTCCTTGTAATACAGCGTGGCAAACGAGGAGCCGTTGTCGATGTTCAGGTAGGCGGCGTCGATGCGCACCTGCCCTTCACACTGGTAGCGTGCTACCTGGCTCTGGTAGGCCGGCTCGGCGGTAGTGGTCTGGGCAGCCTGTGCCAACAGCGCCTGGCTTGAAGCCAGAACCGCGGCGCAGAGCATTGCAGGATGAATTTTCATGGTGTTCCCCCAGTCGTTCAAAGATGCCCAATGGGACTGGCAGGGGCGTTTTTAGTTCAGGCTGATCAAGCCCCTCGGACCACGGTGCGGTACAGCTCGAGGTAGAACTGCGGGTCGGTGAGGAACGGGGGCGACAGTCACATCGCCACCGCGGTCTAGCGGCTCCGGGGGCGCTCCGGGAAACAGCTCCCGCTGATGCCGCGGCCCCGCAGCCGCGAGCATCGCCCTGGACGCTGGCCCACCGACCGCCCCGACAAGGAAACCTCCACATGCCGGTAGACATCAGCACACTCGACATCGCCACCCCACTGCCCACCTCGGCCAGCAACCCGCTGGCACTGGAGCTCAACGGCAACCTCGCCCTGGCCCAATGCCCGAGCGTGATCTCGCGCCTGGCAGATGGCTCGATACAACTGTGCGCGCCGACCCGGGGCGCGGCGAGCAAAAGCACCCATCGAACCCGCTGCGAGTGGAAGGAATCCCGCTACTGGGCCCTGAGCAGCGCCGCCGATCATTGGAACCGCCAGCAGATGACCCTGACCAAGGTCAACTCGGCGCAGAAAGTGGTGGTTGCGCAAATGCATGTACGCGATGACGTGAATCCGGCCGTCAAGGTGTTCTGGGACAAGGGCACCCTGACCTATGCCCTGCGCCAGAGCTTCAACGGCGCCGACCCCAGGCCGCTACCGCTGCTCGGCGGCGTCCCGCTCGACGCGCTGTTCCAGCTCAGCATCCACTGCACCTACGCTGGGCTGATCACCATCGGCGCCAGTTGCAATGGTCAGCAAGCCAGCTCTCCCCCGCACGCCCTGGACTCGACCTGGGATGGCCAGGTATTCGACTTTCATGGCGGGATCTACAACCAGATCGATTTCACCCCCAGCACTCCGGCGGAGGATGGCTCGGCCTGCATCATCAGCCAGCTGTCGCTCAGCCACGCCTAGCACCTGGCTGGGGGGGTTGCCTTGCGGTAGTCACGCCGTCCGGGTGCTCCTGGCACCTTGTCAGGAAGGTACCTGCTCCTCGCTGCGATCACGGGGCATCAGGGTCAGGTAGTCGGCCAGCGCATCCCCGGCCAGGGGCTTGATCATGATCCGCACCTGGTGCTGCAAGCGCCCCAGCTCGATCCCGTCACGGGTACGCACCTGGGCATAACCGCAGGCATTCCAGAAACCCTGTGCCCGGGCATTGTCCTGGACCACGCTCAAGCGCAGCCAGCGTGCGCCCTCGCCCGCAGCCCAGGCCTCCAGCTCAGAGTGCAACTGCCGGGCAAGGGAGCTGCCGTGACAGGGGGTAGCCAGCATGAACAGGCCTATGTGCCAGACCCCTTGTGCCAACAGGTCGGTGACAATGCTGACGAACGCCAGCAGGCGCCCTTCACTGTCGAAGTAACCGATTTTCCACTTGTGGGTGTAGGACCAGCCCGCTGGCAGTGCATCATCGATCTCGTCGCGCGCCTCGTCCGGCTGCGGCGCTGCACCGTGGACGATATGGAAATACTCCGGGTTCTCGACAAAGAAACGCTGCAACAGCGCTGCGTCATCCAGGGTGATTTCCCTGGGCGCGAGCCCGGTTGCTGATGACGGCAGTAGCCTTGATTGCATGCTGTGGAGCCCCTGGAAAACACTAGGCCGGCAGGTCGGCGACGGATCCTAGCGTCCGGTCAGGCCCTGAGGACAGAGTTTATTTGTTGGAAAAATGTGTACCGCCCAGCGCTCGCTTCACAGCGGGCCGCCCTCGCCGCTTTGTTATGATCGGCCCTCACCATGCCCAGCGTTTATCCAGCAGGCCCGCGCCTGCGTTACCCGCGGAACCCAGCCCATGTCCAATCCCTTGTCTTCCCCTGGCTACCAGCGGCTGCTGGCCCTGCAGCAACGCATCCATGAGTTCACTCGGGAGCAGGCCGCCGAGCACGACGACACTGGCGAAGACCCGGCCGGCCCATTGTGGGCCAGCGACTACAACTACCTGGCCCTGGCGCCGATGCGTGACGGCCTGCATCTGGAGTACTACGGCGAGCTATGGGACGAGCCCTTTGCCTGGACCCTGGAATGCCTGGCAGAGCAGAGCGTGGCGGACACCCTCAGCTCGCTGCTGTTTTCCGGTGCCGATGAAGGCACGAACGGTACCCGCGAGTGGGAGTTCAGCCCCTTGCTGGACAGTGCTGTGCAATTTCCCCGCCTCAGGTCATTGGCGATTCGCCCCACCGAACCTCAGGACCATAACGCTTCGTTGATCCAGAAGGCCGGCACCATCATGGAAGAAGCCGGTGAAATCGCCCGCTGGGTAGCAAAGACCCCGTACCTCAGCGAACTGACCCTGCCCAATGCCCCCAACGCGGACTTCTTCCAGGTCGACCTGCCACACCTTGCGCAACTGCGTATCGGCGCCCATTTCGACACCCAGGGTTTTATCGACAACCTCGCAGGCTCCAGCAACCTGCCGCGGTTGAGCAGCCTGGATTTCAGCGAATCCAGCGCACTTCAGCAAAGCTGGGCAAAAGACCGCGAGGAGCACGCCATCACGTCTTTTGCCAGCTATGAAAGATTGTTTGCCAGCCACGCGTGCGACCCATTGCGGGCGCTGCGCTTGCGCAATACCTGCCTGAGCCTGGAACAACTCGAAGCCCTGCAGCGCCAGCGACCCAAACTGCCGATCATGGTGATCCAGGCCACCACTGGCGGTTACGTGAAGAATTTCGCCCGACAGGTATTTCCCTGGCAGCACCTGGTGCAGCCCGACCCGGGCAGCGATGAGCCTCAAGGCTGAAGCGAAGATTGATTGGCCACCGTCTCGGAGCAAGTGGCTCTTGGAACGCTATGCCAACGCATATGAAGAACTCATCGAGTCTTTGAAATCACGTCACTCATGTATTGATTCAAATCGCGAAAATCCTTAACGCTCCAAGCATGCGGGGGCACCTTCACACCGTTCTCCCGCAAAGTTCTGGGAATCAAGTCTCCATTGGGACGCAGTATTACCGACGACACAATCACACCCGGATACTCTTTGAGTCGTTTTTTGAAAGCAGGGGTCGTCAGATCAGGTGTAGGAGGATTGCTCTTATTGGCCAACGGCCCAGTTCCCTTGATATCGGCGCCGTGACACATGGCACATCGTTGCACATAGAGACTCTTGCCATTGGTATTGTCCGCAAAGGAAAGCGTTGCTTGAATCAGCATGAGCCCTCCCAGCAAAGCGATGAACAATGCGTTTATTTTCATTTTTGCATCTGGCCTTATTGTAGAAATCAAATCCCGGAGGCAGCACAGCAACGCTCTGACTCACATCTGAAACGAGAGTCTTAGTCAGCAATAAACATGTGTTTGCCAGAGGTGAACTTCAGCTCAAACGCAGTTCCGCATTTCCTATGCACCCGCGGGGTCGGAAAACACCCCAAAAAAACTGTGTATGCAACCAGCGTTATGTGTCCGGTGCTCTATCTCTCCTGCCCAGAAGGATCCAGATCCGTGCCAGGAAGAACAGCCTCCCCCATCGCACACGCCGATGCATGGATTGAAGCGTCCCGCAGGCGAATACATCCGTTAAGTACTACTGGGGGCTTCTCGGAGGTAGTCCTCCATACGCTTAAACCGCTCCGCCAACCTTGATCTCGGCACCTTCGAGCGGGAATTCCCCAACAGCAGACCGCACCAGCCCTGGCCATAAGGGCTGGAGGGGTAATGGAACCGTAAATGCGCTGTAGGATTACTGCCGGAGGTTAGGCTGGGTGGGAATCAGGTCCTGAATTTGAGCACAAGAGTAGGTGTTGGAGTAGTCATGGAAACGTGGCTTTATTTCGGCGCCATAGGTCACGCACTGGAACGCCGACGAACCTTTTTGCAAGATCAGAAAGTGCACCAGGCCGACTCGTGCTGGCGCCTGGTAGGCCGCCTTGACTTCATAGCCGCTACGCAGCAACTCGCTCACCGGAGTAGTGTCGTCCGCCAGGGAGAATGGGCTAGCGCCTACGAGGCCCAGCAGGGAGATGCTCAGGGAGATTTTTGCAATACGCTTGGTGATTGGCATGAATCCGTCGTCCATGAATGGAAAATGCCAAGTTACCTAAATTCAGCAACCCCGTCACGATCCCGGCCCGATCGAATTGCAGAATTTGGCGACCTGTGGAGCAGTTTGAACAGTCCAGCCCCGGATGCGATCAGCATCCTATGAAACATGCCAATTGGCGCTCGTCCTGGCCGGTGCAGGCCGTTCAACAATCCGTTTGAAACACCCCGGGCAGTCGAGCGCAGAGCCGCCTCACCTCGATAGTGGCTGGAGAGACGTGCTTCGTTCATTTATCCAGATTCAATGGTTCCTGCATCCGGTCCCCTATCATTCCCCGCAACCACGCAGCATGAAACTCCATCTCCTCCAGAGAAGTGCCCTCGGCCAATCGATATACGAACTCCTTGCCCCTCGGCCTCTGGCACACGACACTAAAATGGCCATCGCGGTCATAACTGGCGAGCACGTAAGGGCAGATACAAATGATGTCGCTAAATGGCACTTGCACTTCGGCGGGCTTGCGAGCGCGACGGGTGACCGTGAGAGTAAGCAGTTGCTGGTTTTCGTCGAACGTGAAGGCCAGCACTCTAGATGCAGAAAAAATCCACGCGAAGACCAGCCCCATGAGCACAACAGACCCACACAGGAGCTGGATGAACGACGACGTTGTGAGGCTAGACCCATCGCCGCTCGGTTCACCTGGCATCGCTTCGAACCCGAGTAGGAGCAGTAGCGTCAGCACCAAGCCCGGCAACAACCCAAGCACCACAAAGCAGAAACCCAAAATGGCCGCCCCCGTGCTTCCAATGGTGAGCAAGTCCGGGCCGCGATGCCAAACAGGTGGGTGAACGGCAGGGTTTTCAGCGCTTGACGCAACTAGAGGCGTTGCGATGCGGTGAGGTGGACTTTGACCATCCATCTAGCAGGCTCCAGAGATGTAGCGTAGACGGTACCACTACTGCCAGATAGTTCGGCCTAGAGTTACCAGGCTTTTTTCACCACCTCTACTTGCGAACTTCCCCCAAAGAACCACCGGCAAATACCTGGCGATCAGGGCGCCAACAAATAGACGCACATAGCGGATTCATCGATGCTGAAGGGGCGCAAGCCCTTCTCTGCCGCAAGAGCATGCCAAGTATCCGAGCGCTGAGTTGATTTACCCACCTACTCGACAACTAGTGACAGCGTGATCTATCAATCAAGATCAAGTTGCCGCCATGCTATCCGGCACACGCTCTTGCTCGCCTGATCAAGTAGTAGGCGATCCCCAAGGCAATGATTGCGGGCCCCACGTTATCGAGCTTTGTAGGACCATCGGCCAAATGTCGCCCGGCCTGCACAAGCATGAGGACAGCACCGACATACAGGATCGCCACCTTAAAACGCTTCCAGCTCATTTAGCCCTCCCGCTTTGGAGATGACCGAACAGTGCACGCGCAATCGTAAGGGCAAGAAGGTCTCACCCTCAAAGTGAATTGCGGAGCAGTATTTGAAGTTGCGAATTGATTCAGAGTAAGGCTCACTCAAAAAACCGTGCAAGCCCTTGAAATAGATGGTGCCCGAAGCCGGAATCGAACCGGCACGCCCTTACGAGCGGGGGATTTTAAGTCCCATGCGTCTACCAGTTTCGCCATTCGGGCGGTAGCGCGATAACGCGGCACTGGAACATTCAATCGGCATCAGGCCGTCCAGTGTTTGAAGCAGGGAGTGGAATATATACATCCAGTCCTTGTGAAGCAAGGTCGAAGCCGGCAAAAAAGCCCGGTTCCCGACTCGCTGTCGAGGGTAAAAAAACACGGTAAATCAGAGATCTACAGCGTCATCCCGAGGTTCAACCAGGGGCCGCACGGCCTCTCGCCAATTCCCTCAGCGGCGGCAAGACTAACATGGCGCCATAAGCCAACCAACTGATTTTTAAAGACTTATCCTGAAATGACAGCCTCGGACGAAGCTCCTGCCAGCAATGTCCAGCAAGAGCTTCCTCCCCGGGCAGCCCTCAAGCTTGCGCGGAAAAACTCAAGGAGAGCTTGAGCGCGTCGTCCTTGGCGACCGCCTGCTCGGCCTCCAGATGCGCTGCGAACTCCTGCTCCACAGGCGCCTCGGGACCTTTGACTTGAGCAACCGAGCGGTTGTGTTCCAGTACTTTCGAGAGTTGGGCGTAGCTGTAGTTGGCGGGAGGCGTATTGCCGATGTTCATGAAGACCTTCCTTGAATGGGTAAAGACCAAGCCAGGTGCAGAAAGCCTCGAGCACCGCCCGAGTTGCGCACCCTTGGGTGAAAATGGCGAGGGAGGTTAACAGCTATAACCAGAAAGACGTACATCAAGCGCCTGTGGAGTTCGCCCAGTACAGATGACCTCGCCATCCATGAACCGGTAAAGAGTCATAGATACTGGGCGAACGCTGTAACGCTATGCCCTCGCAATGACATGTTCAACTGTCAGCAATACGCGCCTCCCCGCCCCCTCAGCCGGCGTAGTGGGTGAAGGCCCCGGCAAAGGCTCGGCGCCCTGCCCGCAATTCGGTACGCAGCTCGCCAATCAGATTGGAAATGTCGCGCACGCTGGTGAGTTCGGCAGTGGAGACACCGGTGAGCAGCAAGTCCACCCGGCCCGACTCTGCATCGTAGATCTTGATGGTCAGGGAGCCGTTGGGGTTCAGGGCGCAGGCGCAGGACAGCGGGAGAAAGCCGGACTCCAATATGTGGCAAAGCTCGCTGGTAGAGAGCATGGCTTCTCGCCTGTATGGGGGAGGTGAAGTTCGCCCGTTCAGGATAGGCCTGTATGCGCTTTTGTGTATCAGAAAAAACACAGAGAAATGTTAACTACCCCGCAGTTATCGAATGCCTGCGCAGTGCCTCAGCGCTTCGAAATGATGAAGGCTTGTGCATGGCCGGGCTGTTTTTTTTCGTGGCGACTCTGTAGTTTCCACAACATGAACCCGATCCCCCGGCCTGGCCTTGCAGCGATTATTACCCCCTTCATCAGCAAGGTGGGCTAGCGGCCGTCCAGGCTGTCAAAAACCCGCCTCGGAGGCGGGGTTGACCACCACTCTTCTGAGGCAACTACCCCAGGAGAAAACCATGAAGCACTCATCACCCGCCGTACTGCATTTGCTGTGCGGCAAGATCGCCTCGGGCAAGTCCACCCTGGCCAGGCAGCTGGCAGAGGCGCACGGTAGCGTCCTGATCTCTGAAGACCAGTGGCTGGCAGGCCTGTATCCGGAGCAGATTCATTCGATTGCCGACTACCTGCTCCACGCCCAGCGCCTGGCAAGTGTGCTGGAACCGCTGGTGATCGCCATGTTGCGCGCTGGAACCTGTGTCGTCCTGGACTTTCCCGCCAATACCGTCGCCCAGCGAACCTGGCTGCGAGCGCTGGCGGACCAGGCCGGCACCCCTCATCAATTGCATGTACTGGATGTGGATGAAGCCCAGTGCAAGGCAAGGCTGCGCGAGCGCAATCGTCTGGGCGATCACCCGTTTGCCGCCAGCGACGAGCAGTTCGAACGGATTAGCCGCTACTTCGTGCCGCCTCAGGAGGAGGAAGGGCTGCACATCGTCCGGCACTAGGCGTATCGGCAGTCACGGTCGGGTGAGCCAGGTGCCCGATCGTGAATCCTGTGCATCCAGCCCATGGGGAAAAAGCGGCCCGTGACAAATTCCAGGCAAAAAAAAGCCCAAGTAGCTGATGGACACTTGGGGCTAAAAATGCATAAACCGTGGTAGGTGAACGCAGGGCTATAGTAACGGAATCGTACATTCTGTAACAACATATTTTGAGAAAAAAACCACAAATAAAATCACCTAAGTCATTAAATATCCACACTTTTTTTGAGTCTTTGGATTTCAGGACAGGTTTCTGGAAGGCCTCCATCAGTGTTGGAGCCGCGAAAAAAAGGTGCCAGCCACGCACCTACGATGCTTCCTGAAGCATTCAACAAAATAGCGTTGAAAATTCACAGAATCGCAACAGACAGATAACAGCAGCCACCTTAAATTGCCGGCACCCGTCCGAATGGAATGTGCCGGTATGAATGAATTTCTTGATGCCCTGCCCTTGCTGCTCTGCCTGACGACCTTCGCCTGGTGCTGCTGGGGCTAGAGCCAGCCCGCCCTTCGACCGCGACCACCGCCCGCCCCCCTTCCCGCCCTGCCCCTATGGATATGCCTGGCAAAGCCTTACACCGGCTCGGCGAGCCTGTGGGCGCTGAACAAGGCCTGCCCGATAGCCCGGGCCCTTTGCAGATTGGCGGCTTGGGCGCCGGACTCCGACTCGTACAGCAACTGCGACGTCATCACACTGGCCCCGCAGTAATCGAAGATCCCGTGATCAATCTGAGCCTGCATCGCTTCGAGGTAGCGGTGACGCTCATAGGTACCGGCATCAGCCCCAGCCACCCCTACCAGATGCACCCGAAGGCGCCCCAGCTTTTTCACCAACCTGGCATCGGCCTGGAAATCAAACGCCCAGCCATTGCTGAACACCCGGTCGATCCACCCCTTGAGCAGCGCTGGCATGGACCACCAGTAGACCGGATAGACCAGTACCAGAGCATCAGCGCGATCGATCCGGGCCTGCTCGGCGAGAACGTCCACAGGAGGGGTGACCTGGGTTCTGTGTACCGCAATATCTGCAGCGCCGAAACGCGGCTCGAAGCCTTCGCTCCAGAGATCGGCAATCTCGAAGGAGTGCTCCGCAGACTCGGCCAGGCCTTCGGCAATCTGCCGGGCAAGGCTGTGGGTCAGGGACCTGGGGTCGTGATGGGCAAAGACAAGAAGTGCGTGCATGGCGACTACTCCCACAAGCGCATTGCGCTGATTGCAGAGGATTTATATACTTTTAGTAAGTTACAACCAATAACCTACCTTTGGTATATAAGCATGTCAAGCCGCCAGAACACCGATGCCTCACCGCGCCGTCGCCTGACACGGGAACAGCGCCTGCAGCAGTTGATGGGCGTGGCCTGGCAGATAGTTCGCGAACAAGGCACCGAGGCCCTGACACTGGGGCACCTGGCAGAACAGGCCGGTGTCACCAAACCCGTGGTCTACGATCATTTCGACACTCGGGCGGTACTCCTGGCGGCCCTCTACCAGGACTACGATCAGCGTCAGACCGCACTCATGGAGCAGGCGCTGGAGACTGCCAGGCCCACGCTGGCGGCTCGCGCCGATGTGATTGCCGCGTCCTATATGGATTGTGTGCAACGCCAGGGCCGTGAAATCCCTGGGGTGATCGCCGCCCTGGCCAGCTCGCCAGAGCTGGAACAGACCAAGCGTGAATACGAGGCCACCTTCCTGGAAACCTGTCGAGGTGCCCTTGAGCCCTTCGCGAACGGCGCCGTGATAGGCACCGCGGGCCTGCGGGCCATGCTCGGCGCCGCTAAAGCGCTGTCCCATGCCGCCACACTGGGAGAGATCAGCTTCGGCCAAGCCCAGGAAGAGCTCTGCGACACCATCGTGGCCATGGTCGAAAGAGCCCGCGCCAGGCAACGCACGCCGGCATCCGGCGCTTCCCGTTAATTGTGAACCGACTCTTGAAAACGCGCCCCGAAGGGGTACCGCAAGGACGCTGCAATGCTATTGACCCAACTGGAACTACTGGACGAACTGCTGCAACGCTATCGCGGAGAGCTGGGCAAGGATTTCACCGGCTATCGCAACCATGTGTACCGGGTCATCAACTTCTGCCACCTGCTTACAGGCACTGATGCCCTGCAGTTGCAGAAACTCTCCATTGCCGGAGCCTTTCATGATCTGGGGATCTGGACCGCCGGGACCTTCGACTACCTGCCACCCTCGTTACACCTGGCCGAAGCCTATCTGGAGGAAATCGGCAGGCCGGAATGGGCAGCCGAGGTGCTGCCAATGATTGAACTGCACCACAAGATCACCCCTACTGCCGAGCAGCCGAGTAGCCTGGTGGAAGGCTTTCGCCGCGCCGACTGGATTGATGTCTCCCTGGGCATGCTGAGCTTTGGTCTATCGCGCCAGGATCGGCGTCGAGTGCTTGCCGCATTTCCCGATGCCGGCTTTCATCTGCGCCTGGTTCAATTGTCCGCCAGACGGCTGTTGACCCGTCCCTGGAACCCCCTTCCCATGCTGCGTCTGTAGACCTGTAGCAGAAGCCTCCACTCGGAACGCGTAGACTGCAGCGATCCCAGGCAAAACCGGCCGCGTATCCACGGCCGCCATCAATGAGAACACCCATGCCGCCCCACCCGCCAACCGGCCCCCTCGCCCCCACGGGCTTGCCATCCCAGGCCCCACAATCCGTAGCCCAGGCGCTTGCCCCGGACACCATCGGGATCAACCCCGATGCCAGCCAGGTGCTCTCGGTGTTCGATTTCGACGGCACCCTGACCCGCCATGACAGCTTCGTACCCTTTCTAAGGTTTGCCTTCGGCCACCGCCAGTTCAACCGGCGGATACTCGGCCTGGCCCTGCCCAGCCTGAGGTTCCTGGTGCGCCGGGTCGATCGCGACCAGCTCAAGGCGCAACTGATCAGCACCTTCCTCACAGGCGTCGAGGCCGCCTGGCTCCAGCAGCGGGCAGAAGCTTTCTGCCAGCAGGCCTGGAGCCGACTGATGCGCCCGGCGGGCCTGCAGGCGGTGGCCCAGGAGCTGCGCTCAGGCGCCCTGGTAACCCTGTGCTCTGCCTCCCCGGCCCTGGTCCTGCAACCTTTCGCCACACGCCTGGGGATCAGCTTGATCGGCACCGAACTGGAGGTGGTCGACGGCATACTGAGCGGGCGTATCACCGGAAACAATTGCCGTTGCCAGAACAAGGTCCTGCGCCTGGAAAGCGTCTACGGTCCGCTGAACCAGTATCGGCTCCGGGCCTGGGGCGATACCCGCGGCGACCGTGAGCTGCTGGCTGCAGCCCAGGACGCCCACTGGCGGCACTTTCACCCTTCCTGGCGGCGCGGGCAGCGAGCACGCTGAGACGCCGGCCAGCCTGCGGACGATAACGCCCTGGCAGCCACCAGCCAGAATCTGCTGGATACCCCAGAACCTGGCCGCCGCACAGCAACCCGCCGCACCCGCAGCATCGAACCAGGCGCCAGGGCTCAGTCAGCCGTAGCCCCCAGGCGCTGGCGCATGCTGGCACTGGCCGCGGGCCCGGCTTGCACCGTGCACGCCTGCAATGCCACCAACCGGCCGCTGGCGACCTCCGCCATCACAGGCTGTACCGCAAGCCCGGTTTCCCGCTCGACAAGTTGCACGCTCTCACCTTCGGGAGCGTAGTGACGATTGCCCCAGGCCACGAAAGCCATGAGCACCACACGAAAGTCCTCGCCCTTGGCCGTGGGCACATATTGATAGCGCAGAGGGCGCTGGCTGTAGGCCTCACGTACGAGCAACCCATCCTCCACCAGGGAATTGAGACGCCGGGTCAGCATGTTCGGGGCGATCTCCAGGCTGCGGGCAAACTCGTCGAAGCGCCGCAAGCCATGCAAGGCATCGCGCATGATCAAGATGCTCCACCACTCCCCCACCCGCTCCAGGCCTCGGGCGATCGGACACTCGGCTTCAATCAGACTCTTTCGTTGCATGGCTGGCTCCTGCACTGCACCTCGGTAATTATGGATTCGGATGTTACTTTCATGATGATAGTATCGTCCACGTTTCGTTGTTCCCCAATCACGTACGCTGAAGGAGCAGGATCCGCATGAGCAAACGCATCGTAGTCACCGGCATGGGCGCAATCACGCCACTGGGTTGTGGAGTCGAACAGGTATGGCGGCGCCTGCTGGCAGGCCAGTCCGGCATCCGCTCGTTACCGGAAGAACTCATCGGCGAGCTGTCGACCACCATCGGCGGCCAGGTGCCCGACTCGCTCCAGGACCCGGAGGCCGGCTTCGACCCGGACCAACTGCTGGCCCCCAAGGAACAGCGCAAGATGGATCGCTTCATCCTCTTCGCCCTGGCCGCGGCCGAGGAGGCCCTGGCCCAGGCCGGCTGGAAGCCGGATACCGCAGAAGCCCAGGAACGCACGGCCACCATCATCGCCTCCGGGGTGGGCGGCTTCCCGGCCATCGCCGAAGCGGTACGCACCACCGACAGCAAGGGCCCGCGCCGCCTGTCGCCGTTCACCATTCCCTCGTTCCTGAGCAACATGGCCGCCGGGCACGTGTCGATCCGCCATGGTCTAAAGGGTCCCCTGGGCGCGCCGGTGACCGCCTGTGCCGCCGGGGTCCAGGCGATTGGCGATGCCGCGCGGATGATCCGCGCCGGGGAAATCGACATCGCAGTGTGTGGCGGTGCAGAGGCGGCCATCCACCGGGTCAGCCTGGGCGGCTTCGCCGCAGCCCGCGCCTTGTCCAGCGAATTCAACGACACCCCGGAACGCGCTTCCCGTCCGTTCGACCAGGCTCGGGATGGTTTTGTCATGGGTGAAGGCGCCGGCCTGCTGGTCATCGAGGAACTGGAACATGCCCTGGCCCGCGGCGCCCGGCCCATCGCCGAGCTGGTGGGCTACGGCACCAGCGCCGACGCCTACCACATGACGGCCGGCCCGGAAGACGGCGACGGCGCCCGTCGCGCCATGCAGCAGGCTCTGCGCCAGGCCGGTATCCAGGCATCTCAGGTGCAGCACCTCAATGCCCACGCCACCTCCACCCCCGTGGGTGACAAAGGCGAGCTGGCTGCTATCAGAACGGTGTTCGGCACCGACAGTGGACTGGCCATCAGCGCCACCAAATCCGCCACTGGCCACCTGCTGGGTGCGGCCGGAGGAATCGAGGCGATCTTCACCATCCTCGCCCTGCGCGATCAGATCGCCCCGGCCACCCTCAACCTGGAAAACCCGGACAGCGCCGCCGCAGGGCTGGACCTGGTCAGGGGGCAGGCTCGCCAGCTGGCCATGCAATACGCACTGTCCAATGGCTTCGGCTTTGGCGGGGTGAATGCCAGCGTGCTGTTCAAGCGCTGGGAATAGCCCTTCGGGCCTGGGCTCCCTGCCGGGGTTTGAGTTGCGATTGGCTGAAACCCCGGCAGCCCCATCAGTTCAACACGTCATTCAGCACTTCGTAGATGACCCCGCTGGCGATGGCCACCAGGATCAGGTCCGTACCGGCCTGCCGCCACTCATACCCCTCATAGCGTGGCAGTTGCCCGAGCAGCCGGCTGTCCAGCTTCTTGGCGATGCCTGGTGGAAGGGGCTTGCCACGGGCCAGGTTCTTCTGGATACCGGGAGGCAACGCCGGTCCCGGGCTCCAGTAATCACGGTGCCCACCCAAGATGCCGAGCACGTTGCCACGATCGATGCTCGGGCCATGGCTCCAATCGTCAGCAGCAGGTTTCTTGCCCTTGCCGTGGCCCTCCCGGTTGCCCTGGCCACGATCATCCTGGGCGTCCTGCTTGGAATGGCCTTGCCCCTTGCCCCCGCCCGGATCGGCCAGAGCCAGGGGGGAAGCCGCAGCCAGGAACAGGCAGGCAAGAACGGTAACAAGCGGACGCGATGTGTGCATGGTGGTTCTCCTCAGGCAGCGATTGCCAGAATCAACTCTAGACGGCCTTTCTATCCTGGGGTCGTCCCCGCCCCTGAGCACGGATCGGCCCGCCCACTCACCTGCCCGTTCAGCCCAGCTGAACCTCGAGAGTCAAAGGCTGCAACTGTGCTGGTATTCAAAGGGAAACATCAGCGTATCCACCACCCCGGAAAACGGCGCATCCAGCGCCAGAAACGGCCAGAGTACGCCGTTGTTTTCCTTTGCCAGGGCCCAGTCCATGCGCACGCCGATATAGGGACAGGTGTAGGGAGTGGTTCGGGTCATCAATGCCGTGCACCCGCTCAGCCCCAGGGTCAGCACCAGCCACAACAGACTTCGCAACACGTAACGTCCTTATTACTTGCATCGGCAAGCACCATGGGTGCTGCATGACCAACGCTTCAGAGATCGAGATCAAGCCTTGTAGTCGCAATGGATCTGCAGGCTTTCGGTAGGGTTGCGATGAATCTGAAAACCGCACTGCCCCAGGGTGGCCTTGACCTCCTCCACTACCGCCGAGTAACGCGCCTTGCGCTGTTCCTGGCGGGCCGGCGAGGTAAACACACCCAAGGGCAGAAAGCGCAAGCGCTTGCCATCGAGGACGATGGACAGGTCGACATGAGTGCCGTCCACGTCATGGCCATTGGAGCCGAAAATATCCTCCAGCTCCTGCTTTCGCCGCGGGTAACACAGGCAGAAAAGCCGGATGCCCAGCCAGCGCGACAGGGTTCTGAAAAACCCCAGGCAACTGCTGTTGGGTTCGTAACCCCGGGTTACCAGCAGTTGCACGGAGCGAGGCAGTCTCGACTGGACCTCAAGCAGTTGGGCGAAGACCCGGGCATCTATCGAGACCTCTGAAGACGGCCAGCGTGGCCCTATCCTCAAGCCCTGGTGATCACCCTTTTTCAAAATCAGCATGCAGATCAAATCTGGTTTCCAGGCGGACCAGAATGGTACACAGAGCAGCCCCTGAGCGCTGGAAAATCGCCGTACAAAAAACCAGCTCACTGGCGCAACTCCCCCCTTTTCTCCCCGTGACAGCCCACCGACGGTTTAGTTAAACTGCTAGTGGCTCATAGCCATTACCCTTCATCACAGTGACCGCAGGGGCTGTATGTACGACTTAACGAATCTGGTCATTGTCGATAGCCGCTTCGGCTTGAACGTCTTGCAGGTCACCGCGGACCTGGTTGCCGGGGCACTGGAAGAACTGCTGCAAAATTGCGCAAGCGGCGCGAACATCACCCAGAAACTGGATTACTCCATCCTCAGCATCTACCAGGACAAGCTTGAAGCGGCCATCCGCGATATGAGCCTCCCGGTCCTCCCCATGCTCAGTGCTGCCGACAGCCTTTGCTGACAAGCCGCCAACAGGGGATGGCCGGGCTGAGGTTTCCTGGCAACGCCTGAGCAAACCCTTTACATTGCCCGCCGGCCCCCCCTCTTGATTAAGGACAGATCAACATGAAGCTTGTTTACGCCCTCTCACTTGCAGCGCTGACCCTGGTTGGATGCGACAAGAAACCCGAGCCGGTGGCAACCGGCCAGGCAGGCGCTGCCGCCCAGTGCTTCAAGGACACCGATTGCAAGGGTGATCGGATCTGCGAGACCGGCAAGTGTGTATCGCCACAGGCGGCTCCTGCCCTCGGCGAGCGCCCCGCCCCGACAGTCGCCACCCAACCGGCCCCAGAAGCGCCCCGGGTCAGCTACGTACCGCTGATCATCAGCGGCGACGACATCGGTGGCGTATTCACCACCAGCACCCGCGAAATGGGCGGTTCGGCCATCAACTATGTATCCCGCGCCGGTGTCGTCAATGTGATGGACTACGTGGTTGAAGACCCGGACCTCACAGGATACGTCGCCGTCGAGAAAGCCTATGCCTTCGGTGGCAAGTATCTGCTGGTGGTCTCCACCGGAGAAGGTGGCGCCAGCTGCCCCGCCACCACCTACGCCTTCACCTTTGACAGTGCCTCGGAATCGGTGACCGGCAAGATGGAAATCAACAACTGCTCGGAGCTGGTCGAAAGCCTGGCCGATGGCAACAAGCTGATCGTCAAGAAAGAAGACGTACAGCACGTTTTCTACAATGGCGATGTGAAGTAGGACCTGCACGGCTGGCTGGCCAACCTGGTGCGCTGAGAGGGCTGCTCGCCCCCTCTCAGCGCCGGAGCGCGTACGTCAGCCAGCACTCGCTTTCGATAGCGAGCGACCTGTTACAGACATCACCCTGGGAATGTTCAGGAAATTCCCGCATAGGCAGCCCATTTCGTCATGTCTTGAAGGGATATGTTCCCACCACAGACGACAAGGCCAATAACCGCGTCGGCAGGCAGCCTGGGCGCGGTGGCAACGACCGCGGGCACAAGCGCGCCAGAAGCCAGCTCAACCCATTGCCTTGTCCCTTGCGCAAAGGACAGCATGCCCTTGATCGCCTCTTCGTCAGGGACCACAACCATGTCTTCGACATAGTGGCGAGCGTGGGCAAACATCAGCTCGTCGATGATCGGAACGCCAAGGGTGGAGACGATCGAACTGACGTCGATATCCACCGGCCTGCCCGCCTGCAAGGCCTGGCTCATGGAGTGTGCGCCGGCGGTCTCTACGCCCCAGACCCGGATCCCGGGCTTGATTGCCTTCAAGGCCGTGGCCACCCCCGCCAGCATCGCCCCGCCGCCGACCGCGACAAACACGTCGGTCAGGGACGGGCAGTCGGCAATGAACTCAAGGGCCAGTGTTCCATGCCCCTCGGCAATCAGCGTGTCGGCGCAATCGTCGATCACCACATAGCCCTCTGCCTCCAGGGTCTTGGCCCGGGCAAAGGCAGCATGCACATCCGCTTCGACAATGACCGTACTGCCGGAGGCGCGAATGCGTTCGACCGACGAAGACGGCGCGCTCTCGGGCATGATCACCGTCACCCTGGCGCCGAAGCGCTTGGCCGCCTCGCCGATGGCAATGCCGAAGTTACCCCCACTGACGGCGACGAAGTGGCTATCGCTCAGGCCCTCCTGTAACGCCGAGAACTTGTTGAGTACCCCGCGGGCCTTGAATGAACCACCGGCCTGCAGGTTTTCAAGCTTGAGAAAGACAGGTCGTTCAACCATGCCTGCCAGCATTGAACTTTCCACCGTCGGCGTACGAACTACCGATCCATCTATCCGCTGCGCTGCTGCAACGATGGATTTGAAATCAATCAGCTGAGTCATCTGGGGCCAATATCCTTGGTCTGAATGTGTGCAGGACTCCCAACGTCCGTGTCTGGCCAGCTTCGCCAGCCGCGATGAACGCTACAGGACAAACCGGGGAATGCGCCACCTATTCAAGAGTTATGGACAGCCGATGAGCAACCTGGAGTAGCTCATGGATCATCGCTGCAAAAACAGCGTCGCCCAGTGGTAGGCTAGCGGCCCTCCACCACCAGGAAGCCTTCCCAGTGACGCCCATCATCTGCGCCAACGAGTTCGACATCTGTGTTTCCATGCCCGACTTCGTCACCTGGGCGCAGGACGAGCCTGTTCCCAACGCCGATCTGGCGGCGGCATTGAACACCCTGGGAATCGCTCTCGACATTCGCAAGCTGTACACCAGCTACTTTGACGAAACCCCGGTTGGCGCTGGCGACGTCCACATTTATCCGGGTACCGAAAGTGCAAGCCTGCTGGTCATCGATCTCTACCGAGACCCCACCGACCAACTGGATATCGTCAGTATTTCGTTGAAGATAGAACCTCTGCTGCTGCCCTTGGCCCTGCCTCATCTACGAGGCTTTTTTGATGCTGCCGAGTGCCAGGTTGCCTTCAGGCAGTCCAGCCATTCACAGCAGTTGCGCGCGCTGATCGATGAAACCCGATACCCCGCCCCAGCCGATGAAAACGGCTATCGGCAGCAGCTGATTGCCCATCTTTGAAGAACCGGCCACAGGCGCTTCGGCACCTGCCGATCAGGCCCAAGGCAGAAGCAGGCCCGACCTGGGCCGGGCCTGCCATTGGCAACTAGCTCAAGGGCATTCGCAGGTGGACGGACCGAATACCGGGCCGCTGCACGGATCTTCGGACGGGCCGAACACCGGGCAAGAAGCCTGGGCCGTCAGGGTGAAGCCCCACAGCAGCAATACCGCCAACATCACTTTTTTCATTTGCGACCTCCTGGTCAGTCATCCAGTCACCCATGCCCCCTGACGAGGGCACGGACATTCATCAAGGGCATTCGCAGACCGTAGGCCCGAGCACCGGGCCAGCGCACGGATCCTCTCCCGGCCCCAGCACCGCGCAGTCGGCTTGCGCCGTCAGCGAAAACATCCACAGCAGCAGCGAAGCCGCCAGCATTTTCCTTTTCAACCTGACCTCCTTGGTCGAGACCTCGATAGTGTTCTGTGCCCTGCTCTGTCACCAGAGTCGGACACAGGCCCCCTGTATGGCATGACGCAGGCTCAGTCCGCGCGCCCTGCCGCCGGGCCCGAGACAGCAAAGACCACTGCCGGCGATTGCGCCAGTGTGGCGTGTTGTCGCGCCTGTATGGCCGGCGCAAATCAGCGCACGGCGGCTCTTCAGCACAATCTTGCACTGGCCATGCCGATATTTTTCAGATTATCTTTTGCCGAAAATCCAGGAACACAAGGAATCTGTGTCATGCCTTCACTCAAGCTCGTATGCCTTGCCCTCACGGTTCTGACCATCAGCGCCTGTGCCATCCCAACAGCCAAGACCGAACCCAACGACGTCGAGATCGCCGCCCAGAAACTGGTGGGGCAGCCGGCCAAGAATGCGTTTCAACTGTTCGGCAGGCCCGACCAGGGCATGGGGCCTTCTTCCTACGGCAGCGGAGGTTTCTACCTGTGGAACCGGGTGCAGACCCATACCACGCCAGAGAAGGTCTTCGTGCAGACCGGCGTCGAGTACGTCGGCCAGAAGGAGACCTGGGTAGGCATTGGCGGTGGCGGAGTCGGCGGCATGATGCCGGTGGGGAGCGAAGCGGTCTATCGCAAGACCGGGTATGAGGAAAACCGGACAGTGCTCGATTACTTCTGCAGCATCACCCTGTACACCGATAGCCAGAACATCATCACCGATGCCAGCGTAATCGACTGCAACAGCAAGAAGTGATCGGGTGATCCAGCTAAACAGGGCCGCCACCCAATCTTGTGCCACCAGGGTTCACCCCGGGTGGCCGGCCTGCCCCCCTTAGCTGATATCATTCGGCAACTTACCCGCCGAGTCGCACACATGAATCGCCGCAAGAAAATCAACCAACTGCTGAAGGCCAACGCCAAGAAGGCCAGCGCCAAACTGGCACCGAAGAAGAAGTGCACCTACATCAGCAAGGCCGATCGCTTGAAGCTGGCGGCTGAAGCCGTTCAAGACCCGATCATCGCACCCGAAAGCTGATCCAGCCCCCCCCCCAACAGCCTTGGCCGCCGTAGCACACTGCCCCCTCCCCGAGCGGCCCTGGCCTTTACCTGAATTCACCCGGCCCCCTCGGGCCTGAGCGCTCCATCGACCTCCTGCGGCCTGCCCTGGCATAGCTGCCCGCCGCAGTTTCCGCGGCCCTGCTCGATAGCAGCAATACGCCATTAGCACATTTGCCCTAATCGACCCACGACGCCCGGCGCACCTATATTTCTACCCTTGAGCGGCCCACCTGCTGCCACGAACAAAAAACTCGAGGAGCGCCCTCTGGTCATGGCAGCCACTCACCAGAGTCCGCCCTGCCCATCGCCCGATACAGCCCCTGAGCTTGGCCACTCACCGTCTTGCCAACGGACTGAGTTGATTTTTCTTCACCCGCAAGCACCGCCTCCAGGTGCCCACCACAGCAAAGGATTGTTGCCCTATGCTCACCTCCCTCAGACCCTGGCTGCCCGCCTTGCTGCTGTGCAGCCCGCTGGCTGCACAAGCGGAAAGTGCCCCGGCCGGCGACTTCTGGATGATTCATCACCAGGGCAGCCTCAACAAGAACGAAGCCTTCATCGTCGACGGTGAACCTTCCAACATCTTCCTGCGCAAGGGCGGTGTCCGTTCGCTGGGCGTCTATCAGCTCTACGAAGAAGGCGGCAAGCCAACGATGACCGCGTATGACGTCGAAGTCGACTGCGCGAAGAACCGGGTGCGCCTGAACGGCGCGCAGAACTACAGCAAGCTCTTCAACGACTTGCGCCCGAAGAAGGTTTCCACTCAATGGCAAAAGCAGCCCGAGCCCTGGATAGCCCAGACCCGGGACTTCCTCTGTCATCCGGAGCAGCGCCAGGCGAAGCAGATGTATCCGCTCGGCAAGATGCCTACCTCGCAGATGATTTCGGCCGCTCCGGGGCTGTTCCAGTTAATGAATCACGAGCACACCAAGACGGCCATCCTGAAGATCGTCGACCAGGCATTCGATCAGATGCCCGCCAAATGAACGCACTATTTATGGAGAACGTGCGATGAAAAGACTGCTCGCACTGGGAATAGCCGCCATCTTGCTCAGCGGATGCTCGGCCATTCCAACCCTGCCCGAAGCCCAGGCTCGCAACTACTGGAAGAACCGCCCGGTTGGCGAGGCGATCGAGCACTTTGGCGTCCCCAACCAAGTCGCCACCGCCCCCGAAAAGGACTGGGTGGTACTGATCTATAAACGCGACACCTCGTACACCTCACGCGAAGCGCTCGGCACCTACACCGGGCCACAGAACGGCCAACTGGTACACGCTGAATACTGGGGCGACGTGACCAACTCAGCCAGCTGCGAAATCCGCGTCGCCATCAACCGCGCCAGGCAAGTGGACTACCTGCTGACTCGAGGCCGATGCGCCGGCATAAAGCTCAAGCCAGAAGCCTGACCCTCCTTGACCCGCCCCGGGCGGCCAGAGCCACGCCGGGCCAGGGGTCTGCTCCTGGCCCATGGCCAACCTCCATAGCGGCGGCACCAGACGATCTACTGGGCGGTATAGCTCGCGTGGCATCGAACAACCATTCCAAATTTGACCTGTCGCCACTGCTACAGCACTATCCGCCTGCCGAAAAACGTGTAGGGGTCGTGCTCGATGGCAGGGCGGCGAATTACGCTGCCACGAGCAACTCCGCAGGTTCAAATGGCGGGCTACCGGCTGATCAATCTGCAGTCACCCCGGACAGCGCAGGGGTGGCTCGCAAGACCCAAGGTTGGCTTGGCCAGTGTCGCCTTGCCCGGCACGGTAGCGGGCGAACACTGCAAATGATTGTTGGGAGCTGTACGTGGGCGACAGTTACCTGGCAACAGTTTTTATGACAAGTTGAGCCCCCTAGGCCCCAGGGTGTTCACGTACTAATCATTTATTTACGGTGCCTGGAGTCCGGGCATTTAGTGCCGAGGTATTTATGGGATTGCTTGATAGAGATTTTAGGTTGGACAGTGGTGAACGACTCACCGCATTGCACCCGGATGCACTCCCGCCCGATGCCATCGCTCGCTATGAATTCGCACGCGAGGTCCTCGCCGACCTGCCGGGGCCGCTGCTGGGCGCCGATATCTTTTGCGGCAATGGCTATGGCACTCATCTGCTGGCGCAATCCCTGCCCTGCTTCATGCACGGCATCGACGGCTCGGCCGAGTCCATTGACCTGGCTAACCGCAATTATGTCGATTTGAACGTACTGTTCAGCCAGAAATTTTTTCCGTTTTCACTGCCAGCCAACCACTTTGATTTCATTGTGTCGATCGAGTCCATCGAGCACGTCGAGCAGGGCGAAGCGTTCTTTGGGCTGATGGTCCATGCATTGAAGCCCGGCGGCCGATTGATTATCTCCGCACCCAACTCACAGGTTGTGGACCTGAGCAAAAACCCCTACGCGTGGCACTACAAGCACTACACCGTGGAAGAGTTCCTGAGCTTGGGCGAACGGCATGGTTTGACCCTGATGACCTGGCTGGGGGCCGACTGCACGTTGGTCAATCCAAGTAGCGGAAAGGTGGTCTCGGGCAATTACTACAGCCCCCATAGCGGTGCTTTGACCGCAGGCCGTATCGGCGATACGCAAACTTTTTACTTCCAGAAACCACAGTGAGCCCGGCATGACTGTTCGCAAGAAACTCTACTTTATCGGTTGGGATTACAGTACGCCGCGATCAGTGCCCTTCAAGCGCGCGTTGCAGGATCTGGACTTCCCTTGGGAACCGGTGGCGTTGGTGCACGACAAGGTACTGATTGATGCCGTTGATGGCATTCAACTGATGACCACTGAAGACTTCCTGGCGCAATGCATTCCGGGACAGACGACAGCCCTGCTGTTCTCTCACGATGAGCAGCAACGCAGTCTGTGGCAACGCCGTGGTCGTGACCACGGTATTCAATGGGTCGACCAGGGCGAGTTGCTGATGGACTACGCCGCGCTGTTGAGCGACAGCGGGCGATCCCGGGATCTGGGGACGATGATCCTGCCGCAGGCATTCGACTCGGCAGCCCGTGACGCACTCAGGGCTTTTTGCGGGTGCTGGCCTGACGCGAAGTCCAACCAGACCTTCGAGGCGTATCTGAGCTTTCTTGATACCGGGTTGGCCACTCGGCTGTCCGAGGTCATGCAGCCCCTGAGTGAGCATCCGTTTTATCAGGCTGCCGCTCAAAGGCAGTCCATGCAGCCTTGCGAAACTGAAAACACCCTGGTTTGGGAGATAGCACCCAAGCGTACGGCCTTTCTTGAGCAAGCCGTATTGCAGTCCCCGAGCAAGCGCGTCAATTACGCATTCTCTGCCATGAATGCCGCAGGCATTGCCGGCGAGGCTGCCAGGCTTAAATTGCTACTGCAGGGCCTGGGTATTTCACCTGCTGCGTCCTCCGTTCACAGCGAGGGTGGGGAGCTGTTCCAGACAGGCGTCGACGGCTTCGATTTGCCGGATATCGCGGCGCCGCGCAAATGGCTGCATCTGCAGGTTGATGATCCCGCCACCCTGCTACAAGCGCTGTCTCAGCACACTCGCGAGTTGCTGGCACATGTGCGAGTAGGTCTGCGACCGACGCAACTGCTTCAATTGCTGGAGCGTCATCCCATCGGCAGCATGACATTGATCTGCGACAGGCCTGGCCCACTGGGATTACAGGTGACAATCAATATAAAGGGGCAGTGAGCGAACTCCCCGCTCTGTGCAAATCTCACCCACGGGTCGACAGTCACTATGGCTGTAATCGTCCGGCCTGATCCCAACGTTCAGGGAAATGGTGTCCACCTAATGAAGTGGGCACCATTTAGCCTGATTCAGACATACCTGACGGCTATTAATGAATGCTCAACGCTATCGCGCAGAGGGTTCAACGTACCGCACACCGGCTACCCTTCGAAAAGCGTTGTTCGCATTGGCCGTCTTATGGGGCACGACACGAGCACACTCATCACTGCTTGAGCAAATCACTCGGTTTCCAGCTCTGGTCAAAGAATGCCTGCTTGGGCCCGTAAAGCCGCACGATCACCAGGAAGCCCTTGTCCGGTACGGTCTTGATCCAGTTCTTGCCCTCGCCCGGAGATTTCGGGCCAAAGTAGATATCGGTGGAGCCGTCGCTGTTCTGCACCGGCTTATCCATCTGATTGAGAGACGGGAACGGCTGGCCGTTGTCCAGGCCCGAGGCGGTCAGGTTGTCGTAGGCGGTCACCGACCAGAACAACGCCGCAGGTACATTTGCCGGCAGGTTGAGCTTGTAGGTCTGGGCACCGTCGAGGAACTTGCCGTCGGCATCACGGGTGGTCGCGGGATACTTGGCACCGGCACCGACCATGTTCATGACCATGCCGGGGCTGTCCGAGTAGGCCGAAGTGAAGAACGCCACCCGCTGCTCAAGATTGGTGAAGCTGCCACTGGACTGAAACTCGGTGTTCTCCCCGGCGAAGGTATTCACGTATTGCCGATCTTTGTAGTACAAGCCGCCCGGTTCCTTGAGCAGCAAATGGCTGGTCACCACCTTGCTCATCTTGAACGCGGTGCGCGCCGCTTCATCGAGCAATTTGCGCCGTTGCGCATCCGGAGCGAAGGGCTTGCCCTTCTCGATGCCCAAGGTGTGCAGGAAGCCACGCATGTCCATGTCTGCCGGGTCCACCGCTTCGGCGTCAATGAAGCGCGACAGCATGTCGAAATAGCGACCATCCTCGGGAAATAGCATGTTGATCGGTGCGCCGGTGGCATCGGGAAATTGCATCGGCAGCGCCGAATCCTTCTTGCCCAGCGGATAGATCTTGGTGCGCTCGACTTCAGCCACCGGCACGCTGAGGTCTTTCGGATCCTTGAAAAAGGTGCGCCAGAACAGGAACACGTTGTTGGTTCGCGAACGATAGACGTATCCCTCGGTCGGCTCCGGCCCCTTGTAGTCCGGCGGCAACAGCACGTAGGTGCCGCCCTTGCCCTTGTCAGGGCCGGCCAGGCCGACGTCACCGCGCCAGGTCTTGCCGTCGATGGTCGGGCCAACGATCGGGCGCTGGAAAAAATCGTCGAACATGCCCTGTACACCGGGAGGTGCTTCGACCACCAGGGGGCCGTACTTCTGCAGGTCCAGATAACTCATGGCGTAGACCAGGTCGGAGTTCGGGGTGGTCACCAGCGTCTTGGCATTGATGCGTTTTTTCCAGGTGGGCAGGATGTTGTAGCCGGCGCCGAACTCTTTCTCCGAAGCCTCCTTCATCGACCAGATGTTGATCGCCGGCAAGGCCCACAGGTACGACTGCACGGCGCGCTGGAACACCAGCTCATCGATCAGGTTGCGTGCAGCTGTCTCAGTCGGGAAGCCCTTTTCAAAGGGCTGGTTGGCCAGTTCCTCATAACGCGTCGCAGCATTGGCCAGGCCGCTCAAGGTAATGGCTGCGGCCAGGGCCGTCAGGGAAGTGCGCAAACGGTTCATGGGCTGTCCTTATGAAACGCAGTTGGAAAATCGGCTCAGTTGACCTTGACCACCGCCGGTGGTGTCCACTGGCCGTTCATTGCAGCGGCTTCCGGCCAGTAGGCGCGTACGTATAGCGAGAAGTCGGCGCCCTGGGGCGCGGGGAGCCAGTTGCTTTCCTTGTCCGCGCCCGGCGAGTCGCTTTGCACATAGAGTGTCAGCGAGCCATCGGCATTGCTCTTGAGCGCTTTGTTCTTGGTGCCGAGGGAATAGCGTCCCAACGGGTTTTCGGCGAAGAAATGCTGTTGGTTGTACAGCGTCAACGACCAGAAGCCCTTGACCGGCGGCAGCGCACCCTTGGGGAAGGTCACGCTGTAGCGCTGGGCGCCATTGAGCCGAGTACCGGCCTCGTCCAGGTCCTGGTAGAAATACTTGGTCTCGATCTGCTTGTTGACGAAGATATTCGACCGGGCGACTGCCGTGCGCAGGAAATAATCGGTACCAAACGCCGCGCCGTTGCTGATGGTGCTCCAGTGATGCGGCAATTGCTGGCCGTAGTTGCGAAACTGCAACAGCGGCTTGACCACCTCGCTGTCAGCCTTTTGCGCTTCGTCGATCATGGCTTTTTTCAGCTCGGGGTCGCGCTGGGCGATTTGCGCCAGCACCGCCAATTGCGCATAGCGCGCCTCTTCACCCGGTAGCGGCCTGGCGTCCTTGAGAATCGCCGGCAGTTCATCAAAGAACTTTTCCGGGAGCACCCAGCGGGTCTCCTCGTCTCCCGATGCCTCGGCAGGGAATTTCGGCGACTTGCTCCAGTCACGCTGCTTGAGTTTGCCGTCGTACTTGGACAGCGGGTACATATCGATGCCTGACAGATAGGGCTGAATGGCCTTGCGATCTTAGGCGGTATCGTCCTGGAATACCCGCGGGATCACGAAACCGGTGTTGGTCTTTGCGCGAAACACCTGGGCAATGCCTTCCGGTACCTTGCCGTTCCAGTCCGGCCCCACCAGTAGATAGAAGCCCGGCTTGGTACCGTACATCTTGCCCAGTTCGGCGAAGCTGTCGGAGCGCAGGTCCACCAGTTGATACACCCAGAAACGGTCGCCGAAGTCCGGCACCTGAATCACCACAGGCTCGATATCCAGGGCAATGCTGCCCGCACCGTAGACCACATCCTGGTTCGGGCAGGCCACCAGCCGCTCGCCAGGGGAAATGTAATCGGTGAGCATCGACAGATGGTTGATCGGTGCTACGGGCACGATACCGCCCATCAGTCCCGGCTCCGGCAGGTCCTTGAACTTCTGCCGGCGGTTGAAGATATTGGCCATCGGCCAACCCCAGAAATACGCTTCCCGCGCCATCATCCGAACGTAGGTTTGCGTTACCTTCACATCGGCTTCAGGCCCGGAGACCTGCGCCATCGGCGAGGTTTGCGCCTGCACAAGCATCGCGGCGAGCATCACTGACGTAGCAATCAAGCCACTGATGAATACGGGGGCTTTCTTCATCCGGCTGCTTCCTTGCTTGAGTGTTTTTTTGGCGAGCGAATCTTTTGCGGCAAGATTGATCGTTGAAAAAACTAGCAGAGGATCCGGGTTGTGCCAGAGAAACGGACAGCAATTCGCCCTCTCCCTGCCTCTACCTGCGCAGGTCGTCATGGGCCTGCGAAGTCGAATTCGCACAGCGTTCAGAGTTCGATATGTGAGGTCAATCACAGCGTATTCTTGCTCTTTGCGCATGCCATCGGACCGGCCTTCCTAAATATTGCGCTCTACCCTCAAACCATTAATATTGCTGTTCAACATCCCCTGCCAACGCCCATCAAGGATTGATACATGAAACTGTTCCGGCAGCGCTCTGCCTTACCCGCCGCGTTGCTCCTCGCTCTTTCCCTCTCCGGTTGCGTCTCCGATCTCGATTCGGGTGCCTACGGCAGCATGGACGATCCGCGCTACGCGCAGCTGTTGGACCAGGTGGACGCAGCACTCAAGGCGAACATGGCGGTGGTGCTGGTGGCGGACGTGATGCCGCACAAGTCGCTGAGCGATGCACTGACCATGACTCAATGGACGCCGACGGTGATCTGGGAATACGAGAAGGATCCGAAGGTGACCTTCGGCCGCAAGTTCCAGACCAACGCGCTGCAGAGGCCGCCTGGCGAAACCTATCTGTTCAAGGCCTTCGAGGTGCATATCCTGCCACCAGGCAAATACTTGCTGACCGGCGGCGACGACTACCAGATCCACGGCTTGCTCGACCAGGTCGGCGCCCGCAGCGGCCCACCCGGTTCGGGCCATGGCGCCAACGGGACTGCCTACCTGTCCCCCGAGCTGTACCGCGAGTATTACAGGGAAGAGGTCTGGAAGGACGCTACCTATGGCAGCGAGACCAAGACCGAAGGTGTCTGTACCGCCGTGCTCAGGGCTTCGGGTGCCTGCGTGAGCTGGGGTGAACAGCAATATACCCAGACGACGGCGCTCTCCCCGGGCGGCTATTACCAACAGACCGATTCTCGCGACGTTCCCGCGATCAAGGTCCAGGCGCGCCTGCCGGTCGACAAGGCGCTTGCCAGTTTCACCATCCAGGGCGGCCAATTGCTGCTGGCCCCACGCATGCACCTGAAGACCCCTGGCTACAAGTACCAGCAGTCGAAGTGCCGGGCGATCGACCCGAAGAAAATCGAGTGCCCTCTCGACAACCTGACCGTCTATACCTGGCCGGCGCCCATGAGCTTTACGCAGAATCTCATCGAGCAGCGCAACCTGAGCGAGAAGCACCGGCAGTTGCTGTCCAGGCTCCAGCCCATGCAAATCACGCCGCTGGGCAAGCAAGGCATGGAAGATCCCATCTGGGGCGTGCCGTTGTCACTGGCCAAGTAAGACCAGTCCGGGGGTATGGGCGTCTCATCGAATACCGTGTCGAGCATGCGCTCGGGGGCCTGTTTGCCTGAATTCGGTACGCCCCCAGTGCAGGCCGGCCGACTGCTCACTTGCCCCTCCTGGCAATTGGAATACTGCGATGAATAAACGCGTCCCCGCCCTGATTTTCTCATCCGCCTTGCTGGCCGCATGCGGCCCCAACAAAATTGTCTACGACCTGCCTTCACCCAGCGGGAAATATCATGTGCAAGTACGCCAGTGCCCGCAAAGCGGATCCATCACTTGGAGCGAGAAGCTCCAGGTCTCGGTACTGGAATCCGGCGTATCGGCAGCCTGCCAATCTGCGGTGCAAGCCTTGGCTCAGTTCGACGCCAATGCGGCCGCAAGCCAGCTCCAGCTCGAATGGATTTCAGATACTGAACTCAGGGCCTGGCTGCCAGGCTTCAACCTCGACTACGGGCCATCATCGGCAACCTACAAACACGACAATCCGGTCAAGGTGACTTTCTCGCCCAAATAATGAGCGGTAGGTTTGCCAGGTATCGACTCACATCGAACGCTTCTCTACCCAACGTCGATATTGGCGGGGGCGAAAGGCCATGGCGAGTTGTTGCAGCACCAGCGCACGCAACGGCGACACGCTCGGATCGGAGGTCAACGCCGCGCCGATCCCCACCATATCCATGCCACTTTGGGCGGCCATTTCAGCGATCGGCCGTCGGCGCACTCCCCCGTTGACCATGACCGGCATCCTGGCGACGGTGCGGATGTCACGCGCAAACTCAACGAAATAGGCCTCGCGCGCCAGGGTACTACCGTCACGGACTTCGCCCTGCATGGCGGGCGCCGAGTAGCTGCCGCCTATGCAAAGGCACACTATGACGGGATCGTGGCGTTTTCTCAGACCGACTTCACCGAGGATTTGAAGAGCATAAAGATCCCCGTACTGGTGATGCACGGGGACGATGACCAGATCGTGCCCTATGAAAATGCCGGAGTTCTGTCCGCCAGACTTCTGCAAAACAGCACCCTGAAAATCTACCCCGGCTTCCCCCACGGAATGCCGACAACTAACGCCGATACGATTAACGCTGATCTACTGGCGTTCGTGCGTAACTAAACCACTGGGGCGGGTAAAGACCCGCCCTTGCTGGCTTAAAACCAGTAAATCGCCGGGGCAAAGACCGAGTCGCCGCCCTCGCCCGCGAGCCATGCTCAATGAAGTTGCAAGGCAGCTAAATAGCCGCCCTCGGAAAACACTAGACTACGAAGCACCCGCCGAACGATTTAGCCAATCTGTTGCATCGACCGGTTGAATCCACAGCCAGAAGCGGTCACTGCATAAACTCGGCGCACGCGAACCGGCAAACCGGAACGCCTGCGGTGTCCACGCTCTGGAAAAAGACTCAGTTGCCCAAGCACTTTAACAACAGGGCCAACACCCAGTCTTCTTGCGAGGCCAATGCCGTGCTGATCTCCTCGCATCTCCCATTCAGAGACAGCAGGTTGCCAGCCAGTACTTCTCCACTGGACATGCACATATCCAAAACAATACTAAAAACCCCGTTACCTACCTGCTTGCTTTCAAAAACAAGCTCAACCTCTTTAGGGAAGATCGTCACGTAGACGAAGAGTATTCCATTCGCGTATGTGTAGTGGCCATGGTTTCTTTTGAGTAAAACATTCTGGCTTTTCGAAGCCTTCACATAAACATTATCTAGAAACCTTTGAAGGATGAGCAAAGGCTCTGGCTTTTCAGTGCTCATTGGGTTTCCTTGCGAGCAGTAGACTTCAACACGCCATTCTAACCAACATCGACGGCGCACGAGCTGCACGATGCGCAGGGGCGGCCATCTGCGGGTCATTGCCCTCTGTGATGAGTAGTTGTTCTTAGCTATCAGCTTACCAGCCCAGGGCCTCGCCCCCCCCCAACAACCAGCTCGCCAAATGCAACCAGGGTAGGGAGAATAGGAACTCGAACCCCTACCTGAATCTGCACTGACCGCTTTCGGCCGATTGCTGCTGCAGGATAAGAGTAAAAGATGGAGCTGTATGATGATTGATAGCCTGGAGGTTCAAGAGTTCGATTACCTTGAACAGGCGTTACTTGAAGCGAGCGTGCCTTTCAGTGAAATAACACGTCAGTACGCACGCTATTTGCTCAGTCTGATCGACGGCGGTGTACTTGCTAGCATTTCCACCCCTAAGTTGAAAGTGCTGATTCCATATATCGAAAAAAGCATCCAGCGAGAACCTATAGAAAGCGATGGGGATCTCCGGAAAAGGCTTGCGCTAGAACTCTGGACGGTAGAGCAACAGCACCGTAAATCAGATGAAGACTTTGCGAACCTCATACGCTGTGTACTTTTTTGCTTTGCAACAGAAGAGTGCTGGATAGAGGAAGGCACTGGGGACGCGACACCTATCTATCTTTATTTTCTGGCTCTAAAAAAAATACTACCTGGCACAAGAAAAGCCTTTATCAAAAGCTTTCAAGATTTTATTGCAGCCAACGGGAAATACACGCTTCACGAATAGATTGGCCCGGCCAGGCATCTTTAGATTCACTGCGCTGAAACGCCGCCAGACGGGCCTTGGCGGGCCGAAACTCTCTCCTCCCCCAAAAGCGGGTTCGGCCACATGATCCAAAGCACTGAAACTGTTACGCCCGGTCATGCCAGGACATCCACATACATCTGATGGAGCAGCCTGCGGCGAACCTCTGGACCGGATCCTGGGGCAAAACGATGGTTTCCTCGAACACGCCGGGATGTTCGCCATTCCTCGCGGTATATCTTAAAATGCGCGGTTGCCGAAGAACCGTCATGACCATAGCCATGAAAGGCTTCCATTCTTTACAGATAAGTGTGGTCAAGATGAACAAGCCTTTCATTACACTGTGCCCTGAAATTACTCGGGCGCACGCGCTGACATTGATGGATTGGTTGGAGGATGAGCGCGTTACCTGCTTTCTGAGCGATTCGCGTCACGTCTCCCGCTCCATCGAACAAGTCATCGATCGGACTCAATTGCCGATCCTGACCCATCTATTCAACCGGGACGGCCGGTTCTTCATGGCCTATGACCGGCATGACGCCCCGGTGGGCTTTGTCCGTCTGGTCAAGACCGGCGCCAATTGCGAGATAGTCCTGGTCATCGGAGACAGCGACAAATGGGGCCGGAACCTGGGCGCCCGCACCATCCGCGAAGGCATGAAACTGGCCTTCCTCGACATGCGGGCCGAGAAGCTCATCGCCAAGATCCACCCGGACAACACGCGCTCGCTGAAAGCCTTTCAGCGCAGCGGCTTTGTGCTTGAAAGCGAAACGCCGACATTGAAATCATTTTCCATGACGGCCGAGCGCTATCTCCAGTTCTTGCGCGAAGGTACCGTTGTCGACTCCACCGAGATCTACATCACTGAAATCGACAAGGCCAGGCTCGAGAGCCTGATCGTGTTCGAGCAAGGCCCGACGATTGTTGAACTCGAACATGAGCTTGAGCGAGCCATTGTCGTCAAGCCCCAGCAGGTGGCGCGCAACGTCATCACGATGAACTCCAGGGCCTTGCTGCAACTGGACGACGAAGAGATCGAAGTGGCCTTGGTCTACCCTGAAGACGCGGACAGCACCGCAGGGAAGCATTCGGTGTATTCCGATATAGGCGCCGCCATCCTTGGCTATCAGGAGGGGGACACCATCGACTGGCGAATCTCTGATCGCACCCGCCGGATTGAAATCAGGAAAGTGCTTTACCAGCCGGAGGCTGCGGGGGATTTCCACCTGTAATTGCGAACTTTGCTTAGTGTTCGGCCATCAAGCGCGAGGATTCCCCAAAGGAGAGTGCCGCGCTTTTCGTGCTTGAGCGGCCCGCTGATTTGGTCAAATGCAGGAGGCGGTAGAACAGGTCTAGCCGGCTATCGGTGTTGATGACTCAACCAAAGATAAAATAAGCCGCCGCCGCGATCAGTCCCACACTCAACGAAACAAACGACACAAAAGACACCCATTGAAATGCCTTGGTGGTCTCCACCGTAGTGGAGAACGCCATGGGCACAAACGTCAGCGGATTGACCACGCCACCAAACATCACCAACGCAACGACCCAGTCGGGAAGCTGAGGATTGGCAAGCGCGGTGACCGCCATCACCGTCCCCATGATGATCCAGTCCAGATGCGCCTGCCGCACGCGCATCGGGTTGACCACACCTAGGGCACGGAGCTTGGCTGGGTAGTCGACGGAAGCCAGAACGGCAAAGCCGGAGAGCGCACCCAACATGATGGATAAGAGCGCTGTAGCCAAAAGTACATGAACCATGAGTTAGCCTTGATGATTCCGGGCCGGCCTATGCACGGCCACCCGGAATATAGGGTTGAGGAGATATTCAGTCGTCGCGCAGCGTTAAACCTGTACGTACGCGTCGATCAATCGAGAGCTCGAAGACATCCGGGCGCAAGTAATGACCTGCCACATCGAGGTCATGGTGCTGGGCATCGATCTGCGCAAGGTCGATGGTTGCCAGGACAATTCCAGGCTCCCCAAAGAGCGGTGCCGTCACCCAGGAACCATCTGGAGCGACCACACCAGATCCACCATTGAACAGTAAACGCTCCTCCAGTCCGTTGCCGCCAACCCCAAGGCGGTAAGCCGTCAGTAACTCGGCTGGCACATCAGCAACGTTCAGGTACTGGCCAGCGCAAAGCACAAAACAGCGCCCTTCGAAGGCATAGGAACGGGCAGCAACATGGTGCATTTCCGTCATGTCCGGCCATGCCGCCACATGAATCTGTTCGTCTTGTGCATGCAGGGCCTGGCGCGCCAGCGGGTGCCAGTGCTCCCAGCACACCAGCCCTCCCACGCGACCAACCGCGGTATCGACCACCCGTAGACCTGCGGCATCACCGTTGGCCCATACCGTGCGTTCGGTGTGGGTCGGCGTCAGTTTGCGGTGCACATTCAAAATGGTCCCCTCCGGGCCAATAGTGACTAGAGAGTTGTAGAGCGAGCCGCCGTGGCGCCGAGAGCGCTCGTTCATACCCATCACCACGGTGACTGCGTTAACACGCGCAGCCTCGCGAAGCACCGCAAGGTCATCGTCCATGTCGTCAGGCCGGCCAATAACCGGGCTGTCCGCCAGTAGCTTGGCGTACCAGAACTTGGCTTGCGCATCGTCCCAGCCCGCCATTCCAAATATCCATGCGGGGTAACAGCTCAACCACGTTTCCGGGAATACCACGAGTTGCGCCTCCTTGAGCGCAGCACTCTTGATATGTTCGGCTGCCAGGCGCATCGATTCGGCTCGATCAAGAAGAGCCGCAGGCATTTGCACAATAGCGACTGTTTTTTCGCATTTGCTGATCATCTAAAAACCTTTTTCTGATGGTCGTTTATCGGTGAGCGTTCAGCCGGCAATACCTTCAAGCACGAGCTGACTTTGGCGTTGCGCTGCGATCTCCGATGAGCGTTCGAGGTTGCGCGCCAACCCGAGATACAGGCCGCCGGAAATCAACAAGCCGGGGATGAATGCGATATCCGCACCGCCCAGTGCCGCAGCTACTGGGCCAACGAAAAACGGAAGCGAGAAGAACGGCACCATTGCGACAAAACCAACCAGATAGGCCAGTACACCTCGCCAGGCCCAACGGCCATATACGCCGTGCGGATTGAATATTTCGGCGATGGCGTATTCGCCTTTGCGAATCGCATAAAAGTCGACGAGGTTGACCGCCGTCCATGGGATGAGGAAGTACAGCATAAGCAGTACAAAGCCATTGAAGCTGGCCATATAGGCATCCGGTAACGCCAAAGCGATCACCAGTGACAGCAGGCCCACTACGCTCAGGCCGATCACTCTCACGCGGACACCGGGGCGTACTGGACGGAAGCCGTCCACCGCGCTGATTCCAGTGAGCATGGCGCCATAGCTATTTATGCCGGTGACCGACAACTGCGCGACGGCCCCCACTAACGCGACGAATATACCAAAGCCAGGGAAGAAATAATTACCGGTTTGCACCAGCGAAACGATGCCATCGGCGCCCGGTATATAGCTGGACAACACCGCCCCCAGCGACATCAGCCATATCGCCGACGCAGTCGCGCCCAAGTACGTCCAGAAGATCAGCCTGGGGCTGGACGAGTCTTGAGGCAGGTAGCGCGAATAATCGGAGACATACACCGAATAGCTGATGTTATACCCAGCAGCAAGTGACAACTGCACGAGAAACGCAGTGGTGTTCCAACCCGAGTTCACCGGTATTGGAGCTGCCGCGGGCAGTGCAGTAACAGCCATCAACGTCACGATGCCAAACACGGCAATTAGCAGATACGTGAGCCAACGTTGCACAAAGTGCAACAGGTCATATCCCACCAGTGCAATCACGATGCTGATCGCAATCAACATGGGGTACCAGAACCACGTCGAGCCCGGCAGAACCAGCTGTATGGCCTGAGTGACCAAAATGACGCCGAATACTATAAAACCGATGTAAACAAAGATGGTCGCCGCAAACGGCACAATGGCACCGCGGCTACCGAATTGCGCACGAGACTGAATCATCTGCGGCAAGCCCATCTTGGGGCCCTGGTTGGCGTGCAAGGCCATGAACACGGTGCCAAAGCCAGCACCTATTGCAATCGCCAGTATGCTCCACATTATGCTGAGCCCCATGCTTGGCCCAACAAAGCCGACCATCATGGTGAGAAACACAAAGTTGCCGGTAAACCAGAACGGGCCTTGGTGCCAGACCTTACCGTGCCGTTCTGCACGAGGCACATAATCGATTGAGCGAGCTTCAATGGCGGGCCTGCTCGATCCGCTACTTCGTTGAGTTGCCATACCGCACTCCGTAATCGTTATTTTTGTTCTGGGTGAAGTTTTGCTTGTGTGGGCCGCGGCAGTGGCTCCCCTCCCCGCAACACTGCCGACCAGCAGCACCGCGAGTATCGGAAGAAAAAAATGGCTGGTAAATCCTGCAGTACGGAACCTGACTTACTCGAAATCGCAACTAAAAAACGGCCTCTTTCGGTGCAGTTCAGTCGCATTGATTCGCAAGGTAAATTTGCTGGTATAAGGGCTGTCCCTATAGCGTTTGTGTCTCTGCATCGGAGGTTTTGATGCTCACTAATCTCTCAGACGTGGATCTGCGCAAACTGCGCATCTTTTGCACCATCGTCGAGGCTGGAGGCTTCACTGCCGCGCAGGTACGCTTAAATACCAGCCTGCCTCGCTTGAGCACATTGGTGCGAGATCTGGAAATTCGCCTCGGCTACTCCCTCTGCCGTCGTGGCAAGAGCGGCTTTCAACTTTCCGAACAAGGCGCCCAAACTTATGCGGCGGCGCAGGAGCTGTATGCTGATATCGACCGCTTTCATCGGCGGGTAGTCATGCTTAACGAAAAGTATCCAGAGTTCTTGCAGATTGGCAGCGTCGATAACCTGCTTTCGCTAGACCAGGCACCGCTGCCGCAGGCCCTCGCTTCCTTTCGCCTGGTTTCGCCCAGTACCCGCATCGACCTGCAGGTAATGCGTGCCGACGAGCTTGAGCAAGCCGTGCTCGAAGGGCGTCTGCACCTCGCCATCGGTTGTTTTAACCACCAGCTCTCAGGCCTGCATTACCAAGCGCTGTTCGAGGAAGAACAAAACCTGTATTGCGGGCGTGGTCATCCTTTCTTTGCACGTCCCGACGAGCATTTTACGGACGAGGAGATCGGTGCCGCAGATTACGTAGACCGTGGCTACATGCTCGAAAGCCGCCGGCCGCACAAATTGCGCTTCGGCAACTCGGTAAGCGCTTTCTCCATGGAAGCCATTGCCACACTGATCGCTTCCGGCACCTGCATCGGCTACCTACCGACCCACTACGCCGATATCTGGGTAGCACGTGGCATGTTGCGTGTAATTGCACCGCAGCGGCTGAGGTATAACGCAGCATTTCACAGCATCACCCGACAAGGGCAAGTCCCGACAGAGTCACTGGCCAAGCTGATGCAAGCGTTGCAGGCCGCAAAGCACTCGGTGACAGTGAAGTCGAGCACGCAAGTTTGAAAAATGACAAACAAACCCGTCCGTCGAAAGCACTTTTCCATACCCTAGGCAAATAGCTGTCGAATACAGCGCCCTTCATTCGCTCATGATTATTTCCTCCACTTAAGTGGAGGACTACAGAACAGTAATAAGTCCACGCAAAGCGGTACGTTGTGATCGGCTGCTTTTAGCCGAAAGCGGTCGTTCCTAAGAACCTAGCTTGAATTCCGCTTTGACTAGGGCTCAAAGCAGCTCATCGCAAAACGGCAAGTGTATTAGCCAATCTCCACCATCAACTCGTACCCAATGGAGCGAAAGGACTTTGTCAGTTCGATGCTAAAAACAAACGAATTGCGGAAGCGATCGCCCAAATCCCAGGCAATAAAAAACCCCGTAGACGTTAATCTACGGGGTTTTCAAGGGTGGAGGCCGAGGTCGGAATCGAACCGGCGTAGGCGGATTCCGTCCGGTACCAGTTGGTCGCAATACTGGGAGATCCGGTAGAGCTCCCACTTGTCCACCATCCACGGCTTGATGCGGCGGCCTAGACCGAAGCGGTCACTGACAGTGATGTCGTAGGTGATCCAGGTTGGGTTGTCAGTCCAGGCCAACTTGAAGCTACCGTCCCAGATACCGGAGTAGGTCCTAGCCACAGGGTTGTAGTTGGCCGGCACAAGGACCCTCTTCAGCTTGGTCTCCACTGTGACGGCTGGGATGCTACGGAATTGCTCGGCCGAGAACTCGATGTAGAGCAGCGCGGTGTTCGGGTAGCGCAGCTTTGCATCGATGACCTCGGTGAAACCCGCGATCTGCATGATGTCGGCAATTTTGTTGTTGTTCTGGTTCGGGGTGATGCGGGTCACCCTGAGCAGCCAGCCGCTGGTAGCTGCCGGCAGATTGATGCGTAGGGTACCGAAGTCGGACAAATCGGTTAGCTCAAGCAGTGAGAGGGGAGGCACAGGCCTGTTCATTCGCTCACCTTCGCGATTCCTACATGACCTCAATGTGGCTCTTGAATGCAACCAATGCCGAGACGATCTGCTTACTGATCTCTGGGCTCCCTGCGATGTCCGCCTCATTCATTCCTTTTGCGAGCAGATTCACAGTTATCGACGCAGGCTCGACAACTATTGCGGACATGGTGTTCAGCACCAAACGAAGCGCCGCTTGGGCATGACTCGCACGAGGTGACGCGTTAAACAGTGCAACCGGCTTACCAGGAAATTCATGGCTGGCCACAAGCCAATCTAAGGCATTCTTGAAAGAACCAGGTATTCCACGAGCATACTCAGGGCACGAAATAAGGATGCCATCTACCTTACCCACCAAAGCCCGTAACTCTCTGACGCTCTGCGGCGGATCATCAGCCAGGTCCGGATCGAAGTGCGGCAATTGACCAACCGCCAGATAGTGCTTGATCGACACCCCCTCAGGGCTCAACACCTCAGCCGCACGTAGCAGTGCAGAGTTAGAAGATGCTGCGCGAATGCTTCCGGACACCGCTAACAATTGGACCATTTGTAAACATTCCATTCCCTAGTGAGATAGCACAGTGTCGCATACGTGAATCAGGACGTTCACAGACATGACTGGAGCCCTCTCCGATACCAGGCCCTGGGCGGTGCGAATACTCATACCCTACAAGCAGGCGATCACGCACCAGACCCAGGCGGCACACCACATATCCTCGCGAATTCCAGTATTCGGCGCTCCACCCCACGCGAGTGCGAACGCCTCCAAGGCATGCCCGAGGACTACACCCTAATCCCCTGGCGCGGCAAGCCTGCCAGCGAATGCCCAGACGGCCCACGCTACAAGGCGATCGGTAACAGCAAGGCAGTCACCGTCGTCCGCTGGATCGGCCAGCGAATCCTGCAACAACTCTAAACACCCCACTCAACAATCGGAAAGCCTGCCGGCGATGGCGGGCAAAGCAACCCGCCCGCTGAAGTCCCCACCTGGAACTTTGATTTGTCGCGAGTGAGATGAAATGCGCCCAAGGAAGACCCATAGGTACATGCGCGACATCATCCCGAAAAAGTCGGAGCGCACTCAGAAAGACAACAAGGCCGAATTGAGGCAGCTAAGGCCAGTTTTTGACGAGATACCGGTGGATGCGATTACGCCATCGATGATTGCTGCCTATCGCGATAAGCGATCCGCGAAAACCAGAGCCAACAGAGAAATCGCCTTACTGTCTCACGTCTTCAATATTGCGCGCGAATGGGGTTTGACCAACAGAGAGCCCCCCTGCCAGGGCGTTCGTAAGAACAAGGAAACGCCGCGCGACTATTACGCAAACGACGCGGTATGGAAGGCGGTCTACCAGAAAGGCGAAATTGAACTGCAGGAGGCAATGGATCTGGCCTACCTGACCGGCCAGCGCCCAGCCGATGTCCGACTAATGCGTGTCGATGATGTGGAGGGAGTGTATCTGCGCGTTGGCCAAGGCAAGACTTCCAAGAAGATCCGAATCCTCATGGAGGTCGATGGCCAGAAAAATAGCTTGGGCCTGCTCATCGAGAGAATTATTGCCAGACCGAAAAAAATAAACTCTGGCTATTTGATCGTGAGCAAGTCGGGGAAGAAGGTCTCCGAGCGCATGCTATGCCAGAGATGGGACGACGCCCAGGTCAAAAGCCGTGGCTGAGGCTATCGAACAAGGCGACCAGGGCCTGGCTAAGAAAATCGCAGGGTTTCAGTTCCGTGATATCCGACCGAAGGCGGCATCTGAAATTCTCGACCTGGACGACGCGAGCCGGCTTCTCGGACACTCAAAACAGGAGACCACAAAGAAGATTTACGTTCGAGTTGGCGCCATCGCAAACCCGACGAAATAGGAAAGTTTTGGTACGCCAGCCTTAAAGTTTTGGTACGCCAGCACTTTCATACAGGCAGTAAAAAACCCCGTAGACGTTAATCTACGGGGTTTTCAAGGGTGGAGGCCGAGGTCGGAATCGAACCGGCGTAGGCGGATTTGCAATCCAGATAAAATTTCAATTTTTTCAAGTAGTTAGCGACATTTCCGTTCCGCAAGCGCCATCGCAGAGAAAGGCTGAAAGCCACGGCCTACGCGGGCCATGAACTTGATTGCGGAACTGATTTCTTAGGGGCGTCTAATGGCCAAAAGATCGGTCATGAGCGGGCGCTTTCGGCCAAAGCGGCCGTTAAGCACGGGCGACAACCAAATTGCCGCTCGATGACATTACGTTCCTGGTATTGGGGTTTGTCCGATCTGCACCACGGAAGGGCTGTGGATGCTGACGCACAAGTTCGTCAAAAAAAGACGTGGTAAAGCAGCCTTTATTAGCGTTTGAGGAAACCTCCATCTTACTAACCCTACTTAATGTCATAGCTTTCCAGTAGTTTAGATTGATATACATCGCAACTAGTTAGCTCATACTTACCGCAGATAGCTTTTACGCTACTTGTGTAAGGCTCTGAAACATAGGGTGAAATAACAATGCTATGAATTAGCTCACTAACATCAACGTTAATGGTGTGCGGCTTGATAATGTATTTTTCCCAGTAATCGCTTAAAAAATTTTCAGGGCGCATGAGATCGAACCTATCTGGTTCATGGTAGAGACGGACCTCTCTCTCGTGCTCATATTCCTTTCTTTTTAAGAGAATGCTAGCAACGCTTTCCTTTTTTGCTAAAAGCTCGTCCCTTGTCATGTCGACATTATTAAAATCCAGGTATCTTATACGCTCCAAAAAAACCAGCTTTTCATTATCTCTGGATTCTATGGATTTTCTCAGTGAGCCTACAGTTGTTTTAATTGCTATGGATTTCCCATTATCACCGTATAGTTTCCACATTGCCTCGGACTCAAATTGACTTTCATACCAGCAGCAAATGCTTTTACGGCCTCGGGCTTTTTCACGCATTAATTTTAATTGCTGGCTTGATGACTCTTTCAATTCTTTTTCGAAATTACGTATTTCCTTCGGCGCTGATTCTGGAAATTCTGGGCCACTCTGCATCATGGATTGGAGGTGGGATGCAATCTCGTCGTGAAATTTCTTTGGAAGGTGGCCTTCTAGAGGGTCACTATTTTTAAAAAATGCGATTGGCGATAGAAATAATGCACGTGTATCAATCAGATTTATAAGCTTTTCAAGGCTCATATATCGCCATAGTACGACTTCATCCGACAGTTCTAAGTCAATCTTAATTTTTATATTACTTTTCATGAGTTAATCACTAGGTATGGATATTTTAGGGGGACGTAACTGAGATCTTGGCTCAGGTCCGAGAACGCAACGGACACATTTAGATGTTATCCAGCAGCGACGTCTAGGTCATAGGTTTCGTATGCGTCAAGAACGTCAGAGCGGGGACAGATATGGGCCCAGAGGAGAAGATCACACGCCGATTGTGCCCGGGTATTAACGCAAAAAAGCCCTAAAGCCCCGAAAAAAGGCTGTAGGGCTTTTTTTACAAACCAAGAGATCGCGCCGTTTGGCATTAAATGGCATTGATTGGCGTACAGATTGCCGCATTTTTTCCCCTCCCTGCCCCTTCCCGTCTCCTAGCCAACAACCAGTTCGGTAACTACAACCCAGGGTAGCAAGGATAGATATTCGCCCCCTTCCTTATTACCCATAGGCAGGTTTAGACAAGAAAAAATGGGAAAATCAGATTAGAAAATTTACCCATAACGGCCAATAACGGCTCACTCTTCACCATAAGCATTCGGACTATTATCCTACCGCTTACCAGACTGCTGATAGTCGCTCCGACGATAGTTAACAATCCACCCCCTCGAAGAAACACTTATAGTTTTGCGCCTACTATCAGTATCATCAATAGCACTTTCGATGAGGTTAGCCTCTTCAAGCGCTCGAAGATGCGGCCTCATGGCCTGATTACTTTCAAATCCAAATTCTTCATACTGACTAGGTGAAATACTACCCCCCATAGTTGCAAGCTTCTCGAAAACCTGCCACGCCCGTCCACCCACGCCACTTGTATCCTCAAGATAATCTCGAGAAATACCTTCCATCCACTCCTCAATCTTTTGGTACATAGCATCACTATCTTTTTCCAAAGCCTTGTTCTCAGCTGCAGAAAACGAAAAATCCTCGCTATATTTCATCGCGTTACGCAAGCTTCGCCCGCCAACTTTATAAAAATGAGCAAAGCCTCGGGCATCGACTGGAATTTTCACATCTTCACTAAGAGCATAAACCTGCAATCGAGCGGTGATCAGCTCCTCCATGTACTCCTCTGCAATAGGTTCAATCAGAAGAGGATCAGCAAGCACACCCTGTAATCGAGGTGAGGAAGCGACACTTCTTGTAATGCCTCGCGCTCCACAGAGAACCCACCGCAGCCCTCGAAGTGAAAGAACCTCATCTCGAATTGCCTCTAACAAAGCCCTAGCATTCTTAGAGGTTTCGAGCAATTCAAGATTATCAATAGTACAAATGAAGGCGCCAGCAGCATTAGTAGGAAAACATGTTCTGAGCCAAGTTATAACTGCTGCCACAAAACCATCTTCTGTGAAACCTGCAGAAGTGTTAGCAGAATTGCTCTTGGAGGCATTTAAACCACCAAGCCCGTAGACTGAAACACCACCCCCTCCACCACTGATCAGAGGCGAATTCAACCAGGCATTAACCTCACCAACGTCAGGAACCTCAAACCCACTAGCTTTCAGCAATTCATAATTATCAATGAATGATTGCGCCACTCTAAAAAGCACTCTGCGTTTAAACGTCACCGCAGTTTCATCTTGAGTCAACTGAAACGGCTCAGACAAAGGCAACAGTGCCTGTTGAGAAACTCCCTCAATAAAATCTTGCTTCAGCAAGTAACCGGCAACAGACACAAGACTAGTTTTACCAACACCATTTGGGCCTTCAAGTGTAGGATGAGTATCAGATGATCTCAGATACGTCTTTAGGCGATTTAACACCCGAGCCCTGCCGACAAGGAGCTTAACTCCTTGCTCATCCCCTTGAATAGGACGTGGACTATAAGGATTGTCAGTAAAACCAAGCTCATTCCATAAACTCAATTTTTAGCTCTCATATAGAATAGGGAGAATTATTTCCGTTTAAATAGCCAACCCTACCCTGACCCAACAACGCTGTCGAGTCAAGTATGGTTTTCAACCAAGCCCACGAGTCATATCTTTCCCCTTGCTCCCTGAGATGCGTATACCCTCTAAGGGAGTTACAGTCCCGATGTCCTAGTACGCTGCGCTACGCAGGGGATAGCCCACTCTATTCCAGAAAATTGGCTGACACCTTCATGTCGCAAATCATGGAAGTTCGGCCGGCGAAAGCATTTTTCTATCCCTTACGAGGAAATACCAATGCTTCACCATATCTTCGAAATTGTTTATTCCAGACTCGAACGGATCAAGCTAGTCCTGGAGCTGCTACTGATCATCTCGGTGGACTAGATCGACGGCCAAGCCCCGCGTCGCGGGGCGTTGGCCTCACTTTGAAATCACCCCTTCCACGTAGTTCTGGCATGCCGCCAGCGCGATCAGTCCTTGGTCACCATCTCCGGCGATGGCGACAATTCGTTGAGCAGCCGCTGGGTCAAGTTCGGCTCGCGTGCCTCCATGAACCACGCCGCAGGTGCCGGCGGTGGCTGGCAACCCACCGCCACCACCCGAGGCGGCGGTGTTGAGTAGGACTGACAGCCGGACATCAGCAGTAGCAAGCCGGTCACGCAGGCGAGCCTGGTTCGTTTGTGCATCACGTAGCTCCTTGTAATGGGTTTCGTCATTTGCCTGCAGGCGATCCTCCAGGGCCCGACGGGCGTCCTGCTGGGTTTCCTGCCAGTTGATCACCGCCGTGGCGGCCTGCTCGCGGTCCCTGCTGTACGCCTCCGCCTGGTCAGCCAGATCCTTGCCGTAGGCATTGGCCTGCCACGTCCAGGCCAGCCAACCACCCAGGGCAAAACCCAGCACCAAGGCCAGGACCGGCAACAGCCACCCCGGGGCCTTCAAGGCAGCACCTTCAATGCACGCTCATACAGCGCCTCGCGATCTGCCAGGCCGTTGGTTCCGCCGTTGATGCGCTTGGTGATCGTGAGGAAGTCGCCCTTGTCGGCCAAGGTATTCAGTCCCGCCCGCTGCCAAAACCAACCCGCCGACAGCGCGGCATAGACGGGGCTTTCCAACAGCTCAGGGGTGTTGAGCAGCCGAGCATCGCTGAACAGTGCTTCGCTGCAGGCTTCATAGTTCGCCCGGCCCGTGACCTGAATCAGCCCCCGGCCCCGGTACTTCTGGCCGTCACCATCCGCTTCGGGTGTGTTGCCCAGGCGCTTGGCCAAGGTTCCGGTGTCGTACTTGCTCAAGTACTGATTGCTGCCCAGCTCGCGCACGTACTGAAGCTGGCCGGACTCGTGGCCGATCTGCGCCAGGAACGCGGCAATGCGCAGGCGGGTGATGATTGCGTACTTGCTCATGGCGGCGTTGAGAGCAGGAACAAAAACGCCGGCTTTAGCACCGGCGTTGGGGAGGATCTGCAGCAGCTGCTGCGCGGTAATCGTCATGCCAGATATCTCCAGTGATGATGGGGTTTAAAGCTGCACAACCTTGAGCGGCTTGGTTTCTTTCTTTTTCTTGCCCTTGGCTTTCGCCTTGCCCTTCTTGCCGCCGTTGCACTCGACCGTGGTACTCCACCCGGACTGTGTGAACACCTGCTCGACCGAGTCCACCAAGTACTCGCCATCAAGCCCGACCTTGAAGCCCTGGGCATTGATCATGCGTTCAGCGAATAGATCGGTTCGGCCACGCATCTCCAGGCGCACGCCGGCGGTGCTGCGGTTGAATGCAGCCAACCGCGCCTTGGCGGCCTGCTCGGCAGCGGACTTGTTCGGATAGATATGGCGGTCGGTGTGCACCGGCGGCAGGCCGTCTGGTGAGTCCTCGTTGCCCAGGTCGACGACCCGCAGCTTTCCGCTCTTCTTGTCCTGGTGCTTGGTTTGCACCGCCTTGTGAGTGCTCTTGTCACCCAGGCGGAACTGATAGCGGCTCACGTCGCTGCGGGTGATGGTGACGGTGCCAAGGTTCTTGCCACTGGCGCTTTGCCCGGCCTGCCGGGGCAGCACCAGCAGCTTGCCGTCGGCCACCTTGGCCGTGCAGTCGTACTGCTTGGCAAGGCGGGTGATGAAGTTGAAGTCGGATTCATTGAGCTGGTCGACCCGGGGCACCTTTGTGGTCACCGGGCACACCGGCTGCCAGCCGTTGCGGGTCGCCACATCGCGCACGATCTGCTGCAGCGGGACATTTTCCCAGCTGCCGCTGCGGGTGGTCTTGCCACTGCCGCGCATGTCGCTGGCCTTGCCCCGGATCTCGATAGAGTCAGGCGGGCCCGTCACCACGACCTCATCCACCATATAACGACCCAGACGGGTCAGTGACTGGCCGGCGTAGCCCATGAATATCTCGATATTGGCGCCACGGCTGGGCAGCGCCACCGCTCCGTCGCGGTCGTCGATGCGTAGCTCAAACTCGTCCGACTCCATGCCGGGCTTGTCCGAGGTGCGCAGGGTCAACAGCCGGTCATTGATCAGCGCGGTGATGTTCTTGCCGTCCGCAACGATTCGGAATACAGGCGTCATGCAATAAGCCTCCCCCTGGGTGACACAGCGACGGGGACTTCATAGAATCCCGAGCCGTTGCCCCTACAGGAGTCGAGAAAAGTGAAAAGGATTTTTGGATTGACGCTGTGCCTATTGGCCGCCTCGATGGCACAGGCCGAACAGAAACTGCGAGTTATAGACCTGGGTGACGATGCGCCGGTGAGCGCCGAAGCCGCAGAGCGCGGCAGAAAGGCCATCGCAGCTCAAGAAGCTGCAAAGAAGATCAAGCCCGAGGAAGCCCGCGAGTTCCTCAAGCGCCTTAACAAGACGGTAGAGCACGGCCAGAACCTGGCCAAATCCGGAACAATGGACAGCAATCAAGCTCGTGAGCAGGCCATTGCGCTGAACAAGCTACAAGACGAAAGCGACCGCTTCGGATCGCTATTCGCCCCCTTCGCTAAATGCCGTTCCGCCGCAATCGACGCGGCTTCATCCTGGCAGGGCATGATTTTCAAAAATGCTCGCCAGTACTCCGAAGACAACACGTCCTACCAGGCCAACGCCAAGGAATGCGCCAAGGCCGCTGGCTAATCCCACAACTGCAGCGCGGCCTCCGTCACCGCCGGCAGCTCCGGCAGCACGATCAGAACCCCAGCCCGGAACGGCTGGGGCTCATCGGCCAGCCCCTGGTTGGCATCGAGCACCGCTTCGACACTGCCATTCAGGTGCCCGTAATACTGGTGACACAAGGTGTCGAGCAGATCCCCGTCAGACGTTCTGCATGTCGTCGCCATAGCTCACAAACTCCATTGAAAAGCCCTGCTTACGCGGAATGCCACCGGCCAGCAGATGGCTCTGCTCTTCCTCAAGGCTGGTCAGGCACCAAGTGCCCAGCACTTCGCCGTAGCCCGTGGTCAGACTCAGCGGCTGCAGGCGTCGACCGATGCTGCGCAGTTTCTGCAACTGACCCAGTCCACCCTTGAACCCAGGAAACACTGCGCCCTTGAGGGTGATCTTGTCGTCACCCTGCCCTACCGCCTGCTGCGCAATGCTGCGGGTCAGGCGTTCCTGGCCTGCCCAGCGGAACCCGGTCTGACGGCGTAGCTCTTCAAAGGCTGCGGTGTCGAGGTTGAAGTAAAAGGCTGCACCGGCAGCCCGGAACGGCTGAATGATCAGCAGGTGCGGAAACGGCTTTACCGCCTCGGCGGCCGGGGTCCCCAGACCGCCGAATGATCCGGTCGGAAGGATGTTGCCCAGGGATGGGCTGACTTGCCCACCGATCCGATTGATAGCGGCGCTGGCCTTGGCGGTCTGTTCCTGCAGCGTACCGAGCCGCTGCTGGATCTGCCCCGCCGCCGACACGGCCTGGCTGTACTTGGCCGCCACTTCGCCGACAACAGACTGCGCGGCGGTGATGCCGCGCAAGGTCCGTTGCAGCTTGGCGCCCATCTCAGGCCCCACAAACGGGATGTTCTCCAGCTCCGAGGCAGCACCGGTAATCTCGCTGATGGCTCCGTTCAACGGGGTCAGCATGCCATCCGCGCTACTGCGCCCCGCCTCCCCTGCCTCGACTAGGGACTGGAACCCCGATTGCAGTTGCTCCATGTAAGCCATGGCACCTCCTTAAACGTGTGGTTCGTCAGACAGCTGACGGGCCGCAGCCTGCCGGCTGAATTCGTCGAACATCCGCCGCAGATGGGGTTCGACTTCCCGGGCCACCTGGGCCGGGTCCTTCACGTCCCCTTGCACCGTGATTGGCACGGTCGGTGCGAAGGTGAATTGCTGGTCGACCTTGGGCACCTGCTTCGCAGGTTCGGGCGCCTTGAGCATTGCCGGTACAGCTGCCGACGGCGCGTCGGCCGCCATCGAGCGCACCACCTGCCCCATCACCGGCGGCGTCTGGCCGGTCTTGAACGACTTCGCGATGTCGCCCAGGACCGGCGGGATATCCTTCCCGGCGTTGACCATCATCAGCGGCCCCGCTGCCGGCATCCGCTTGAGCGAATCGTCGGAACCAAACATCGCTTTGCCGGCATATGAGCCCAGGGCATCACCCCCAAAGTAACCTACGGTTCCCCCGATGGCGGCACCGATAGCACCGCCAATGGCCGTGCCGAGACCTGGAACGACGGAACCGAGTGCGGCACCAGCGGCCAATCCCATTTTTGCACCCACCAACGAGCCTGCTAAGCCCCCCGCCGCACCGCCATAACCTTCGGCCTTTTCATCGCGGGTCTTGGCATTCTTGTAGGTGTCCGCAACCTTGAGGCTGGTGCTCAACACCGACAGCAAGCCCACCCCCTTAATCGCTGGCGCCAGGCCCTTGAACACCGAACCTACCCCCTTCAGCGCTGTCGACCCTAGGCTCGCCGCGCCCTTGGCAACACGTCCCACGCCGCCACGACTGAAGACATTCCTGAGCGTCTGGCCGACACGACCGAACCGCCCCGCCCTTCCTGCACGGCCCCCTTTACCGCCCTTGCCGCCTTTCTTGTCCTTGCCACCGTCGAGATCATAGTCACCACCGCCACCGCCCAAGCCGCCGGCGTTGGTGACAAACACCCGCTGAATCACGTTCGGGTTGCCCATCAACGAACCGCGGGCCACATTGAGCAGCCCCTTGCCGATCTTGAAGGCGGACACCACGCTCTTCAGCGCGACCAACCCAGCACCTAGGGCGGTGATCCCCATCACCAGGGGCGGAGCTTTCTCCGCCAGCCCGGTCAGCGATCTGGCCACCGTGGTGATGTGCTTGGCCACGGCATCCGTTGCCGGCCGCAGAGCATCCCCCACGGCCCGCATGCCGTCGTTCATCGCGTGAGCTGTTTCGGCCCACAGCTGCGAGGAGGTTTCTCGGCGCTCTGCCAGGTTCTTGTCGAGGATGCCACTGGCGCTCAGCGAGTCCTTCTTGAGCTGCTCGTACAGCTCCCGGTTCTGCGAGTACGCCGTCAACGCCGCCTTGACCTGCATGTCAGCGAACAAATCGCCGGTGCGCAGGGACTGCTCCAGGGCGTTGAGCATGGCCTTAGCCTTAACTGGATCCGCTTCCTTGCTGATCTTCGCCTGGGCCTCCGCCATCTTCGCGGCCTTGGCTGGGTCCGTAGCCTTGATGTACTTCATGGCCAGCTCGAAGCTCGACTCCAAGGTCGACATGCCTTTCTGAACGCCAGTGCTCAGCGAGGCCTGGTAATCAATACCGGCATCCTTGTACGCCTTGACCACTTCACTGGAACCGATTTTCTCCATCCAGTTCTTCAGGTTGTTGGCGGCCTCATCCGAGCCGCCGGCGGTCTTCATCTGCACTTGCAGCATCGAGCCCAGCTGACTCACCGCATCCATGCCAGTGATTTCCATCTTGCCCATGCCGGCCAGCAGTTGCGGGAACCAGCGCGCCATGTCGGCAGCTTCAAAGCTGCCCGCCTGGCCTTGCATGGCGATGGCTTCCAGAGCCTTCTCCATGACCTTCGGGTCGCTGATTTTGGCGTTCTGCTCCAGCGCCTGGATCATCTTGGCGGTGTCCTCACCACCCGAGCCCTGGCCCACGGCAAACTTGGCCGCCACCGGCGCATAGGACAGCGCCTTGTCCAGCTCCATACCGGCACCGACCAACTGGTTCACCAGGTCGGCCACCTCATTGCGGCCCATCCCGGTGTCTTGCGAGGTCTGGATGATCGCGCGGGTCATCTGGGCTTCTTCGGGCTTGTTCGCCACGTTGGCCTTGATTGCAATGTCGCGAATGATCGCCTGATAGTCCGCGCTGATCTTGGTCGGAATGGCCACCGCCCCGACCCCGGCCACAGCCTGGCCAATCCCGGACTTGAGGCCCTCCTTGCCCTGCTGGATCTGCTGGTGCCCCTTGAGCTGCAGATCCGCCCCCCTGGCCACGCGACCGAGCGCCTGATACTCCTGGCGCAGCTTGTGCACCTGGATGCCCTGCTTGCGCAGGCTATCCAGGTTGCCCTCCAACTTGCGCAGCAACCCAGCGGCCGAGGCGGCCCCCGTGTCGTGGGCCTTCTTCCATTCGTCCCGCAGGCGCATGGTTTCGCCGATGGTGTTCTTCAGCACCTTGGCCTTGTTGCCTTGTTCCTCCAGCTTCTTGATCCGGCCCTCAACCGTTTTGAAGGCTGCCCCCACCGTCGAACTGACGGCGCCGCCGATCACCAGCCCCAACGCCAGTTTGCTTGCCATCTGATCCCCCTACGCCCGAGTTGATGGGCTCAGTCCGTGAGCCACCAGACCATGTCGGAAAACCTCATGGTCATGATTTCCTCGGCGGAGAAATGCAGCTCGCTCGCGAGCCGCTTCGCCGCCATCTTCATCACCGCCGGGTCAAAGTTCGTCGTCTTGCACCAAGCGAAAATAGCCGGCCTGCAGGCGCTGATAATCCTTGAGGGTCATGCCCTCCAGATCCTTGGACCCGACCCCAGCCAGGCTGGAAAACAGAATGAGTTCGCGCTGTTCATCGTCACTGCCGGCGGCAGTGTTAGCGGCGCGCACATCGCGCACGGTGGGTGCACGCAGGGTGACCTTGTCGCAGACCACGCCATTCATCTCCACCGCCTTGGTGAGGGTCACGGCCACGCTCTCGGCACTCAGGGTCATCCAGGCCGGTGTCTTTTTCGCTACTTGAGTCATGGGGGTTTTCCTTACAGGCCCAGGGCCGAACGTTGGGCGGCGAGCTGGTCGACGCCGTTGATCACGCGCTTCATACCCAGCGCATCGATCTCGTAGATGAGGCGGCCGTCCACTTCCAGCTTGTAGTAGGTCAACGCCACGTTGTGCTTGATCTCGGCCTTGTCGCCGGACTTCCAGTCGCCCATGTCGACCTCTTTGAGCATGCCGCGCAGGGTGACAATCACCGGGGTGACCTTGCCCTTGAGGCCCTTGAAGGCGCCCCGGAACACGCCATTGAAGGCGGTACCGTCGGCCAGGCCGAAGAGCTTCAACGACTCGCGGCGCACGCCGGTGGTGGTGAAACCGGCTTCCTGTTTTTCCATGCCCATGTCCAGCTCCACCGGCAGGTCCATACCGCCGGCCCGGTGCTCCTCGGTCTTGAGCGTGAGCTTGGGCAGGGTCAGGCTCGGCACATCGCCCTGGAAGCTGATGCCATCGGCGAACAGGTTCATGTTCGCCAGGGTTTCGGGAATCATTGCCATTGCTGCGGCTCCTTAAGCGGCTTGGTCGAGGACTTCGGTCAACCACTGATTGGTGACCTCGACGCGGAAGTTGGGGTTTTCGGCGGGCGGTACATCGGTAAAGCGGATGTTCCAATACACCTTGCCCTGCTCCAGCTGGCTGGCGGTGTTCAGTTCGGTGTCCGCGTAGACCTCGAAATTGATAATCGCGCCCTGGTTCTTCAGGTCGCGCATGAACGCCTGCAGGCCCTCGGTCACGTCCTTGACATAGGTCGCGGTGATCGAGCGGTCCACCGCCCACTTGTGCCCGTAGAGGATCGCGTCCATGACGATGTCCATGGTCCGCACCCGGGTGACGAACGCCCATTTCGGATCACTCGACAGCGTGCGGTTGCCCCACAGGCGGAAGCCTGCATCACGAATGATGGTGGTGATGTTGGCGTTGTTCAGCAGGTTGGCGCGGCAGGTTTCATCGCCGTCCAGGAACTCGATGGCACGCGAGGTGCCGGTGATGCCAACGAACTCCTTGTTCGACGGCGAGGCCCAGAAGCCGTACTCGTTGTCGGTCCAGGCAAACAAGCCCGCCACCCAGGCCGAGGCCGACGCATCAACGGTGGCACTCTCGCCGGTGTCCCAGTACTGAATGCCCGGGTCGACTAGGTAAGCCCGCTTGGCGCCGAAGTTCTTGGCGTACTCCATGGCCGACTCGTCCGTGGTGTTGGGGCCGTCGAGGATAGCGAGACCGCGCAGCTTGTCGGCCAAAGCGACCAGGGCTGTGCCGACCGGCAGATTGGCGCTGTGCTTGGGGGTAACCAGCAACCGCGGCTGGGCATTGAAACGGCTCTTGCCATCCAACAGCGCCTGCAGGCCGGTACGCTTGCCGCTGGCCAGCACCCCGCCGATGATCGCCGAGGTCTGCTGTGCGGCGTCCTGAACCTTGGCCACACCGCATGCAACGATCACCGCCTTGGCCCGCTGGTAGATGGCCTGGCACGCCTTGGTGATGGCCGCATCCGGGCCCCAGGCGGCGACGGCCTCGCGCTCGTTGGTGATCAGCAGCAAGTCGTTGGCCTTGGCGCTGACGTCGGGCCCTTCAGTGAAGGTATCCACCAGGCCGATGATCGAGGACGACGGCAGCGAAATAGTCCGCGTGCCGGTGTCCACATTGGTGACGGTAACGCCGTGAAAAAAACCACTCATGGATAGGCTCCAGAAATGAAGAAGCCCCGCATGAGCGAGGCTGTGGGTGGAACGGGCGCCGTAGCGCGGGAAAGAAAACGCCCCGACGGAGCGGGGCGTTTACTCGGATTGCTCGGCGACCCAGGGCGGCGCTACCGGGCGGCGCTCAACCTGCGGAAAATCGGGGGATTGCGGCCAGTCGCGCAGGGCTTGCATGTACAAAAGCAGCTCCTTGAACTGCTCAGCTGTCAGCGTCGTTTGAACTTCGATCTCCAGCTGATCCCGGTGGCGCTCGCGCAGCCACATGACCGCGACTAACTCAGAATCGCGCCATTTGCGCTCGTCGCCCTCGTTTGGCGACACCGGTGCGCCGGCGCTGGCTATATAGGCTTCTATCTCGGCATCCGACATTGGCGTCAGCCAGTCGAGAATGTAGTGCGCTGGGGCATCATCATCGTAAGCATGCACCTCGCCTGTTTTGGGATTGTTGAAGTATTTCATGTGCGAAGCTCCACCCAGGTGAGGTTTGTCGGACTGCCGTAAGTGACTTTGTAAGTCGATCCGGCCGGCACGATGAATGCCGCGTGATATGCAGATACCGTCAAGTTCACGCCATCGACAACGACATAAACGCCGCCGGTAGTGAACGACACTTGCACAAAGATCGGCCGCCCGGTTGTGTTCGTGTAGACAGTGCCTGAGACACGGGACGCGGTGACGTGCTGCCAGGTTTGACCATCACCAAGACCCCGTGGCCGCGCCTCCAGAGCTGCCACCCGAGCCGAAAAACCATCTACTTGTGCGGCCAAGCCGGCAACGTCGATGTTTCCCTGATTGACCGGCGCCCCCCAAGCCTTGAGGCACCACATGACCGCAATGCTGCGGGGACGGGTTTCACTACCGCCAGCGTTCTTCGTGATGTTTTCGTAGTTCGTTGCAGCGTTGCCGAGTTCAGCATACAACCAGCTACCGTAAACCCCGCCCGCAGCATCTGAGTTTGGAGCACCGTGATAGTGCGATCTGAACTCATCCGGGGCCCAACTGCCAATTTCTCGGCCAGGATCAACCCCCCGATCATGGTCCCAGCCTCGCAGAAACTCACCTCGGGACTCAGGCAGCCGGAAGCTACCGGCGCCCTCGCCGCCCTTATTGAACGTTGTTCCCAGGTACGCTGCCAGGTCTGGATAGGTGGCAATGCTCTTCACACTGCCATCGATTTCAAGGAACCCCGGTGGCACGCTGGCTTTGGGAAACGCGACCATCGAGCCCACCGGCAGCGACGACGCTTTGGCTACCAGCGCCTCGATCTCAGCCTTGGTGTAAGTGTCGGTAATGCCATGCCCGGCCAGGGTGGTCGGGTTCGTCCCGGCGATCACCCGACCGTACTTGTCGACTGTGATGTTGGCATAGGAGCCCGCGCTGACACCGGTTCGCCCCGTTGCCATTTCGAAAGCCAGCGGCGTGGTACCCAGGACAATTGGCCCGTCGGTGACCAACTGCCAGACGCTGTCGCCATTGACCGTGCCTGTCTCGATGCTGACGAACAGCCCCGGGGTGACCTCCAGACTGGTGTCAGCATCCTGGGCTCGTTTCCACACGCCCGTCGACGACACCACATACAAGCCGTTGTCCTTGGCCTGGGCCTGGTTCTTCACCAACACCCGGGCGTCGGCCGGCAGCAACACACCGTCGATGGTCTGAATCCCGCTCAAGGCAATGTTGGCCGTGGTGGCCACCAGCGCCGAGTGCTTGAAGTCCAGCTTGGCCAGGGCCTCGATCACGGCATTGTCGACGTACTCGCGGGTGGCCAGGACCACCGCTGGATCGATCTTCAGCACGATCTGCGCGGTGTTGGCCACGATGAAGTTCATGCGGATAACCTGGGTCTTGCCGGTGCCCTGGGCCAGCAGGGGCTTGAAGCTCGGAGCGCAGTTGGCCACCGCCACCAGATCGCCGTCGGCATCGAACAAGCCGATCTCGCGGATCCAGCGCCCGCCCACATCGGACGGGATCACCTGCTCGGTGATGATGATGTTGGGGTTGGCCGGGTCGGTACGCACCTGGTTGACCGGAGCGCGGCGCCATTCGTTGACCAGCTTGGTCTGGGCCCTGTTCGGGATGGGGTCGCTGCCGTTGGCATCGCCGACCGCCATTTCCTTGAAGGTCCAGGGCACACCGAGCGCCGTAGCGTTGGCTTGTTTCGCCTCGCCTACCGCCGTGAGGATGGCGAAGAACTGACTGTTAGAGTCGATCATGGGTACACGTCCAGGGTGTCTATTTCATCAATGCACACGACCTGGCCATAACGGCCGGTCACTTCGATATCGCGGGGTGTCGGGGGGTAAACGTCGATCACTTCGCCCTGGTCCACATAAGCCCCGTAACCGATCACCCCGGAGGTTTCCAAGCTGATGGCCAGGCCAGTCATGAGTCGGCTGACGGGCTTGGCGTCATCGATCAGCCGGGTCAGCTCCTGATACATCTCTTCGGTGATGCCGGTGTCCAGCACTCCGACCTTGAGCGCAAAGGTGGCCGGCTCACCGGCGGGCACCGTCTGCCACCACTCGACTACCTCGATCAGGTAGCCCAGCGGCTCCACCACCCGGCGCAAAGCGCCGATGGTGCCCTTTCGGGCATGGATGAAGTGGGCCGCCCGGATCGCGTTGCGCTTGACCGTCTCGGACCAACGCGGGTCCCAACGATCCACCGACCAGGCCCAGGC
>NZ_VYKE01000278.1:0-3613 GCF_032424515.1 Pseudomonas sp. JV245A | reverse complement strand
GCCCGGCGCTGGGCCTGAGCCTGTGCCTGTTCGCGCTGATCGCGGTGCTCACCCTGACCCTGGAAAAGCGCCGTCATGGCAGCCTTGAAGCTCCGGTCACCAGCGAGCACCAGGGCTGGCGCCGGCTGCTGCGCGGCCCCTGGCCGCTGGTCTGGGGCGCGGTAGCCCTGGCTCTGCTGAACTTCGCCACCCTGGCCCTGGCGGGGCGCCCATGGGGCATTACCTCGGCGTTCGCCCTTTGGGGCGCCAAGGTTGCCAGCGGGCTGGGGGTAGACGTAGGCAGTTGGGTGTTCTGGCAGGGCGCGGCGAATGCCAAGGCGCTGGCGGCACCGGTGTGGCAGGACATCACCAGCGTCATGGACATCGGCATCGTCCTGGGTGCCTTGCTGGCGGCAGGGCTGGCGGGGCGTTTTGCCCCCAACCTGAGAATCCCCACCCGTTCCCTGGTGGCGGCGGTAATCGGCGGCCTGCTGCTGGGCTACGGTTCGCGCCTGGCCTATGGCTGCAACATCGGCGCCTACTTCAGCGGCATCGCCTCCGGCAGCCTGCATGGCTGGCTGTGGCTGGTGGCGGCCTTCATCGGCAACGGCGTGGGCGTGCGCCTGCGGCCCTGGTTCTTCGCCGAAGAACGCAGCCCCCAAGGCCTCACCGGCTGCTAAACGCCACTGTGTAGGAGCCGGCTTGCCGGCGAACAGCGGCGACGCGGTCTATCACCCGCCGCGTCCTCGTCGTTCGCCGCCCACCAGAACACCGCCCGTGTGCTTGCGCCGGATCAGGTCCCGGACTTGATCTTGGTCCAGGCCCGGGTCCGCGCCCGCTCTGCATCACGGGGCAACGGCTGCAGCGTGTACAGGGTGCTCATGGCCGCTTCTGTCGGATACAGGTTGGGGTTGTTGCGGATCGAAGGGTCTACCAGTCCGGTCGCGTCCTTGTTCGGGTTGGGATAACCGACAAAGTCGCTGACCGGGGCAATCACCTGGGGTTGCAGCAGGTAGTTGATGAAGGTGTAGGCATCTTCCGGGTTCTTCGCGCCCTTGGGGACCGCCAGCATGTCGAACCAGATCGGCGCGCCTTCCTTGGGCAGGCGCATGTCCACGGTCACGCCGTTCTTGGCTTCCTTGGCGCGGTTGGCGGCCTGGGAGAAGCTCCCCGAATAGCCCACCGCCACGCAGATATCGCCATTGGCGATGTCGGCCATGTACTTGGAGGAGTGGAAGTAGGTGATGTACGGCCGGATCTTCATCAGCAGCGCTTCAGCCTTCTCGTAGTCCGCCGGCTTCTTGCTGTTGGGGTCCAGGCCCAGGTGCTGCAGGGCCAGGGGCAGGATTTCCGAAGGCGAGTCGAGCAGGGCCACGCCGCACTGCTTGAGCTTGCTGATGTTCTCTTCCTTGAAGATCAGGTCCCAGCTGTCCACCGGCGCCTTGTCGCCGAGGGCGGCCTTGACCTTGTCCGGGTTGAAGCCGATCAGGATGGTGCCGTACATGTAGGGCACGGCGAATTTGTTGCCCGGGTCGTTGGCCTCGATCAGCTTCATCAGCTTGGGGTCCAGGTGGTTCCAGTTGGGCAGCTTGCTGCGGTCCAGGGGCTGGAACACCCCGGCCTCGATCTGCTTGGCCAGGAACACGTTGGACGGCACCACCACGTCATACCCGGAGTTGCCGGTCAGCAGCTTGGCCTCCAGGGCTTCGTTGGTGTCGAAGATGTCGTAGACCAGCTTCACCTGGCTGTTCTGGGCCTTGAAGTCTTCCAGGGCCTTGGGGGTGATGTAGTCGAACCAGTTGTACACCCGCAGGGTGCGTTCTTCGGCGTGGGCGGCGGTCCCCAGCAGGCTGGCGCACAAGGCGGGGATCATTAAGCATTTGAGTCTTTGCATGATGCGAATCCCTCACTGGGCGCTTTGGAAGCCTTCGAGAACGTTGACGGCGTTGATGCCGATTTCCTCAACCGCATAACCGCCTTCCATGACGAACAGCGTCGGCTTGCCGAGGGCGGCGATGCGCTTGCCCATGGCCAGGTAGTCCGGGCTGTCGAGTTTGAATTGCGAGATCGGATCGTCCTTGAAGGTGTCCACGCCCAGGGACACCACGATGATGTCGGCGTCATAGCGCTGGATTTCGTTGCAGGCCTGTTCCAGGGCCGCGCTCCACGCATCCCAGCCGCTACCGGCGGCCAGCGGGTAGTTGAAGTTGAAGCCTTCCCCGGCGCCTTCGCCGCACTCGTCGGCATAGCCCAGGAAGAACGGGAACTCGGCTTCCGGGTGGCCGTGGATCGAGGTGAAGAGCACGTCGCTGCGCTCATAGAAGATCGACTGGGTGCCGTTGCCGTGGTGGTAGTCGACGTCGAGGATCGCGACCTTCCTGTGGCCCTGATCGAGGAACGCCTGGGCAGCAATGGCGGCGTTGTTCAGGTAGCAGTAGCCGCCCATCAGGTCGCCGGCGGCGTGGTGTCCCGGTGGCCGGCACAGGGCGAAGGCACTGTGGGCGCCATTCTGGATATGGGCCTGGGCGGTCAGCGCCACCTGCGCCGCGCTATAGGCCGCCTGCCAGGTGCCGGCGGTGATCGGCGCGCCGCCGTCGAAGCTGTAGTAGCCGAGCTGGCCGTGGAGGCTGGTGGGAATCACGCTGCGCAAGGTACGCGCCGGCCAGGTGTAGGGCAGCAGGTCGCCGTCGATGCCCTGTGCCGCCCAGCGCGCCCAGGCGCCCTTGAAGAAGTCCAGGTAGGCCCGGCTGTGGATGCGCTCGATGGGCTCCAGGCCGAAGTCCTTGGGTGCCTCTACCGGCCCCAGGTTTTGATGTTTCACCCGATCCAGCACGTGGTCGGCCCGGGAAGGCATTTCGAAGCAGGGCATCAGTTGCCCGTCGATGAGTTCGCAACGGCCGTGGTGCAGGTGGTGATCGTCCGAGTAGATCGTCAGCATTTTCTTGTTCTCCGCAGGCTGATTCGGTGGATCACAGTCTTGCGGGGCGCGGGGTTTGGGAGAACGGCAGGAGCGGCCAAAAGGGGATTGATGTGGCCAAAGTGTTTGACCGAAATTCGCCCCTTAAAGAGGCATGGCGCCCCGTTGCGGGGCGCCATCCGGTTTCAGCTGGCAGGCGGGGTAGGGGCGTAGCGCTGCAGGACCTTGAGCATGTCCTCGCGTTTTTTCCGGGCAATGGCTTCCAGCAATATTGCGTAGCCCTTTTTCTCGCAGTGCTGGCCGACATTCGGGTCGGCGCCTTTCTCCAGCAGCAGGGTGAACATCTCCAGAGTGTCCTGCTGGCTGACGGAGGGCGACTGGGCGTCGGCGGAGGTCTTGTCGGCGACCAGGGTCAGCAGGCTTTCGCCGACGGGCTGGTTGTTGCAAACGGCACGGCCGTAGCTCAGGTTGAGGTTGGCGCCGGCCGCTATCAACTGCTTCATGGCCACGTAGTTGTTGCCCGAGAAGGCCCGGTACAGTGCGGTTTCGCCGTCATTCTTGTTGCGCAGGTCGAGGTTCTGCGGGTACTGCAGCAGCCAGCTGAAGCCTTGCAGGCTGCGCTTGTTCTCGGCCATCTGCATCAGTGGCGTCACGCCCTGGCTGTCGGGTTCGTCGATGGCCACGCCAGCCTCGATGAGGAACTTCAGGCGCCCGCCC
>NZ_VYKE01000277.1:0-3635 GCF_032424515.1 Pseudomonas sp. JV245A | reverse complement strand
CGCCGAAGGAGTAGGACCAGGCCGGGGTCAGCTTGAACACGTTCTTGTCGTTGACCTGGGCCAGGGGGCTCCAGCGCTGGGCGTTGGTGCCCATGCCGTACTGCAGCACGTCCTTGGTGGTCAGGTGGTCGTTGGCGATGTCTTCCCAGGTCACGTTCTTGCCGGCAGGTGCCGCCGGGGCGGTGGCCGCTGTGGCCGCCGCGCCCAGGGACAGGCTGCCGGCCAGCAGCAGGGCCTGGACGGCAAGGCTCAGGGGGGAGAGGGCGGGTAGCGATCTTATTGTCATGGTTGCGGTTCCCAGTGGAGGTTTTGGCCTGACTAGGGTCTGCCGCGCGAGGCGCTTTGAGATACGGAAAAAGTCCCGCCCTTGCCGGGAATAGTTCCCAGGCGGCACCTGATTTAGGCCCGCGCCACAAGCCCTACTACCAAGGGAGTAGGGCGCGGCCACCAAAGCAGCATACGGCCGCCCGCCGGCTGTTTCTAAGATGGCGCCATGGCCTCTGTAGCGAGGTCTTGCGTGCAATCTTGAGGGCATAACAATGACAACAAAACGCAACGCCTTGCTCGTGGTAGGGCTGCTGACCGGTGCCTTGGCCACCGGTGCTGTGTGGGCCCATGGCAACGTGGTGCCCCAGGCGGTGGAGACCAAGGGCCTGACGCCGATCAAGGACGCCGGGGTGAGCGTCGATGGCGACGGCTGGGCTTCGGTCAACCCGTACCGCACCTCGCCCGAGCACGACAAGGCGGTGGAAATCGGCGCCTCGGCCTACAACCAGAACTGCGCGGCTTGCCATGGCCTGGAAGCCAAGTCCGGCGGCATCGCCCCGGACCTGCGCATGCTCGACGCCGGCGAAGCCGGGGATGAATGGTTCGTCGAACGGGTGCGCCACGGCGCGGTGCGCGATGGCCGGGTGTACATGCCGAAGATGGCCGACTACCTGAGCCAGGAAGCCCTGTGGGCGGTGCGCACCTACCTGGACAGCGTGCGCGTCGAGGAGTGATCGCCATGGGCCGCTTCGCCCTGTTCCTGGCTGGCCTGCTGCTGTGTTGCGCCACGGCCCAGGCCGAGGTGCGCAACTACGACACGATGATCGCCTCCGGTGAGTTGAAGGTGGCGGTGTACCAGGATTTTGCCCCCTACAGCTTCGAGGACCAGGGCCAGCCGCGGGGCGTCGATGTGGAGCTGGCGCAAGCCCTGGCCGAGGCCCTGGGGGTGCGCCTGCAACTGATCTGGGCGCCCCCCGGGGAGAAGCTCGACGACGATTTGCGGGACTACATCTGGCGCGGAAGCCCGCTGCGCCACCAGCAGTTGGCCGACCTGATGATGCGCGTGCCCTACGACCACGACTACGCGCAAAAGCGCAACGAACTGGGGGAGCTGGCCAACGATCACGTGGTGATGTTCGGCCCCTATCAGGAGGAGCGCTGGCAGGTGGCATTCGACCGCCGCCGGCTGGATTCGGTGGCCAGTGTCGCGGTGTTCCAGGAGCACCCCATTGGCGTCGAGGTGGACAGCGTGCCGTCGTTCTACCTGACTTCGGTGTTCAACGGCATGCTCAGTGCCAAGACCCACCATTACCCCAGCGTGCAACAGGCGTTCGGCGCCTTGCGGGCCGGGCAGGTGGACGCGGTGATGGCCATGCGCGGCGAGATTGACTGGCAGTTGCATAAGGCCGCTGATCCGCAGTTGGCCCTGGCGGAAAACGCCTACCCGAACATGGGCAAGCAGGTGTGGGAGATCGGCATGGCGGTGCATGAAAGCAACCGCCAGCTGGCCTATGCCGTGGAAGAGGCCCTGGAAGGGCTGATCCGCGACGGTCGCCTGCAGGCGCTGTACGCCCGTTATGGCCTGCGTTACGAGGTCCCACAGATGTATCAATAGGAGCTGCGATGAACTGGCGAGCGACCTGTCTGCTGGCGTGCTGGCTGCCCTTGGCGACCCCGGCGCTGGCCGCCGATCCCCAGGCCCCGGACCCGGTGCCCTCGGTGATGTGGGCCTTCTACCACAAGCAACTGCTGGGGGACGCGGCGTTCGTCTTCGATGACCGGGTCAAGCTGCTGGCGCCGCCCTTTGCCGAGGATGCGCGGCAGGTGCCCCTGGAAATCGACGCCCGGGCCTTCAGCGGCGACGTGGTGCGCATCCTCGCCTGGGCCGAGCTCAACCCCTTGCCGCGCATTGTCGATTTCGAACCGGGGGAGCGAGTGCTGCCGTGGCTGTCGATCCGCATCCGCATCGAGCAGGCCACGCCGCTGCGCGCCGCAGTGCTGACCCGCGATGGCCTGTGGCACGTGGGCTCGACCCTGATCGATGCCGCAGGTGGCGGCTGCACCGCCCCCAGCGTGGTGCGCACCCAGCCCGGCTGGGAAGAGCACATCGGCGAAGTGCTGGGCGGGCGTTACCCCCGGGGGGATGTCAGCCGCCTGCGCTTGCAGGTGTCCCATCCAATGGACAACGGCCTGGTCAGCGGCATCCCCGAGTTTTTCCTCAACCACGCCGAACTGCGCGACCAGAACGATCAGCGCCTGGCCAGCCTCGAACTGTTCCCGGCGGTCAGCGAAAACCCCAACCTGGGGTTCGATATCCAGGGGCCGGGGCAGACCCGCTTGCTGTTGCGCGACAACAGCGGCAACCAGTTCGAGGCCAGGCTGCCCTGACCGCATCCTTTGACCCACCCGAGCCGAGGCGCACCATGCGTTGGATCCTGCTGTTGCTGCTGTGCCTGGGCCTGCCGGCCCGGGCCGACCTGGACTATCCACTCAAGCCCCGGCAGATCGCCGCGGGCACCTGGCTGCTGGAAGGCAGCACCGACAATTTCGCCAAGGCCAATGGCGGCAACATCGTCAACACCGGCTTCATCGTCACCGACAGCGGGGTGGTGGTGATCGACAGCGGGCCGTCGAAACGCTACGGCGAAGCCTTGCGCCGGGCGATAGCCGCCACCACCGACAAGCCGGTGATCCAGCTGCTGCTGACCCACCATCACCCCGACCATGTGCTGGGCAACCAGGCCTTTGGCGATGTACCCATCGGCGCCCTGGCCGGCACCGGTGACCTGCTGCGCCAGCAGGGCGAGGCCATGGCCGAAAATATGTACCGCATGGTCGGCGACTGGATGCGCGGCACCGAGGTGGTGCTGCCGACCCAGGTGCTTGAGCCCGGGGTGCTTGAGGTGGGCGGGCATCGCTTGCGCCTGCTGGGCCTGAATGGGCACACCGGCGCTGATCTGGCGATTCTCGATGAGAACACCGGGGTGCTGTTTGCCGGTGACCTGGTGTTCTACGAGCGCGCGCTGACCACCCCCAACAGCCCGGGGCTCGGGGTCTGGCTCAAGGATCTGGACACCTTGCAGGCCCTGCCGTGGAAACTGATCGTGCCAGGCCATGGCCCGGTGGCCAGCGATATGGCGCCCTTTGCCCAGATGCGGGACTACCTGGGCTGGCTGGACGGGTTGATGCGCGACGGCGCCGCCCAGGGCGACGACATGGCAGAGATGATCCGCCGCCCGATCCCCGAGCGTTTTGCCGGCATCAGCCTGACCCGCTATGAGCTGATCCGCAGCGTCAGCCACCTGTACCCGCGTTACGAACGCCAGCGCCTGCAGCGTATCGACGGCCTGTAGGAGCCGGCTTGCCGG
>NZ_VYKE01000276.1:0-3642 GCF_032424515.1 Pseudomonas sp. JV245A | reverse complement strand
GTAGGAGCCGGCTTGCCGGCGAAAGGGCTCTCAATGTTTCAGCGCCCGATTGCCCTGCCCCACTGCCCAATCCACCACTTGCCGGGTCAGCGCATCGCCGGCCTGGCCAAATCCTGTGACCACCGCCGGCACCCCGGTTTCAGCCAGCGCTTGGCGCACTTCGAAGCGCCGGCTGGCGAGGATCTTCTGGTCGTAGCCACGAATCAGCCGCGCATCCAGGCGGATCACCACCTGGGCGGCGTTGCCCTGGTATTCGGTCTGGAAGGCTTGCAGGTCGCCGCCCAGGGCCAGGTCGGTCTGCAGGTTGCTGTCATCGGTGCTCAACAGCTGGACCCGGCCATCGCGCTGGAAGCCGTCCAGCAGGCGGTTACGCAGCAGGATCGGTGCCGGATCGCTCCAGCGCGAGGCCTTGTAGCTGCTGATCAGGTTGCCCTGGGGAATCACCGCGATCCGTGCGCTGTTCAGCGCATCCCCGGCCTGGGGCTTGAGCAACTGCAAGGACCACGGCAGGGCCTGGTTCGGCGCCGTGGCGCCGGCCTGGCTTACCGGCAGCCGATAGATGTCCAGCGGCTCGCCCTTGGGCAGTATCGAGCAGGCCCCGGTCAGGGCCAGGGCGGCGCTCAGGCCCAGGGGGGCAAGCAGGCGATAGGCACGCTTCATGGCGTGAACTCCTTGTTCTTCTCGTTACCCAGCAGGTAACCGCCGGGGTTGGCTTCCAGGCGCCGGGTGATGGCCCGCAGCGAGCTCAGGGTCTCGCGCAGCTCGCGGACGGCTGGCGCCAGGCCGTTGAGGCCCTGCATGCCGTTGTTCAGCGAGTCCTGGTTGTCGCTCAGCAGTTTGTTCAGGGTGGCGCTGCTTTGCTCCAGGGAGCGCATGGCGTGCTCGGCGCTGCCGAACATCTGCTTGCCCTGGTCGTTGAGCAGCCCGTTGGCGTTGCGCATCAGCGCGGTGGTCTGTTCCAGCATGGCGCCGGTCTGCTTGCTGATGGAGCCCAGTTGCTGCATCAGCTGGCGCAGGTCGTCGCGCTGCTCGGCGATGCTGGCGGAGGTCTTCTGCAGGTTGTCCAGGGTGCTGCTGACCCGGGCCACGTTGTCCGGGGAGAACATGCGGTTGGCGTTGTGCAGCAGCAGGTTGACCCCGGTCATCAGGTCGTTGCTGTTGTTCAGCAGGCGGGCGATGGGCGACGGTGAGGCGATGATGGTGGGCAGTTCGCCGTCCTTGCCCTTGAGGGTCGGGCTTTGCGGCGTGCCGCCGCTGAGCTGGATGATCGAGGTGCCGGTGATGCCGGTCAGGGCCAGCTTGGCCTGGGTGTCCTCCTTGATCGGCGTCTCGCTGCCCAGGCGGATCTGTGCCAGCACCCGGCGCGGGTCCTTGGGGTCCAGGCGCAGGTTGACCACATCACCGACCTTGATCCCGCTGTATTGCACGGAGCTGCCCTTGGACAGGCCACTGACCGCCTCGTTGAAGACGATCTGGTAGTCCTGGAAGGCGCTGTCGACGCTGGACTTGGCCAGCCACAGGCCGAACAGCAAGGCGCCGGCCACCACGATCACGGTGAACAGGCCGATCAGTACATGATGGGCTCGGGTTTCCATGTCATCCCTCGTTGGTCTGTGTAGCGGCCTGGTAGGCCGCGCGGCCGCGAGGGCCATGGAAGTATTGGTGAATCCATTCGTCGTCGGTCTCGGCGACGATATCGATGGCATCCGCCACCAGTACCTTTTTCTGCGCCAGCACCGCCACACGGTCGGTGATGGTGTAGAGGGTGTCCAGGTCGTGGGTGACCAGGAACACACTGAGCCCCAGGGCATCGCGCAGGGTCAGGATCAACTGGTCAAAGGCGGCGGCGCCCACCGGGTCGAGGCCGGCGGTGGGTTCGTCGAGAAACAGGATGTCCGGGTCCAGGGCCAGCGCCCGGGCCAGGGCAGCGCGCTTGATCATCCCGCCAGAGAGCGAGGCCGGGTATTTGTCGGCCGCCGACAGCGGCAGGCCGGCCAGGGCCAGCTTGACCGCCGCCAGGTGTTCGGCATCGGCACGGGACAGGCCGGCATGCTCGATCAATGGCAGGGCGACGTTCTCGGTCACGGTCAGCGAGGTGAACAGCGCGCCCTTCTGGAACAGTACGCCGAAGCGTCGTTCGATCAGCGAACGTTGCTGTTCCGGCAGGCTTGGCAGGTCCTGGCCGAATACCCGCACCGAGCCTTCGCTGGGCTGGCGCAGGCCGACGATGCTGCGCAGCAGTACCGACTTGCCGCTGCCCGAGCCGCCGACCACGCCGAGGATCTCGCCCTGGTACACATCCAGGTCGAGGTTCTCGTGCACGCTCTGCTTGCCGAAGCGGTTGCACAGGCCACGGACCTCGATCACCGCCTTCGCCGGCGCGCGTGGCGGCCGGCTCACCAGCCCATCTCCATGAAGAACAGCGCGGCCACGGCATCGATGACGATCACCACGAAGATCGACTGGACCACGCTGGAGGTGGTGTGGGCGCCCACCGACTCGGCGCTGCCGCTGACCTTGAAGCCTTCCAGGCAGCCGATGGCGGCGATCAGGAAGGCGAAGATCGGCGCTTTCACCAGGCCCAGCAGGAAGTGCTTCACGCCGATATCCGAATGCAGCAGCGAGAGGAACATCGCCGGGGAGATATCCAGGGACAGGGCGCAGACCACCGCGCCACCGACTATCCCCGAAAGCATCGCCAGGAACGTCAGCATCGGCAGCGACACCAGCAGGGCCAGGACCCGAGGCAGCACCAGCAGCTCTACCGGGTCCAGGCCCAGGGTGCGGATGGCGTCGATCTCTTCATTGGCCTTCATCGAGCCGATCTGCGCGGTGAAGGCGCTGGCGGTGCGCCCGGCCATGAGAATCGCGGTGAGCAGTACGCCGAATTCCCGCAGGAAGGAAAATGCCACCAGGTCCACGGTAAAGATGCTGGCGCCGAAGTTGGCCAGCACGGTGGCGCCGAGAAAGGCCACCACCGCGCCCACCAGAAAGGTCAGCAGGGCGACGATGGGCGCCGCGTCGAGGCCGGTCTGTTCGATGTGTGCCACCACCGGGGTGATGCGCCAGCGCTTGGGGCGCAGCAGGCCGCGGGCCAGGGTTTCCAGGATCAGGCCGATGAAGCCCAGGACCTTCAGGGTGTCCTGCCAGACGGTATAGACCGCGCTGCCAATGCGCGAAAGCAATTGCACGCTGACCGAGATCTCCGGTTCCTTGACCGGTACGCAGAAGTCGTTCAACGAGGTGTAGACCGTGTGCAGCAGCGCGCGGTCGGCGGCGGACAAGGTGCAGTCGGGGTGTTCGGCGGACTGCCCCAGGCGTTCTGCCCCCAGCAGTTCCACCAGCAGCGACGCGCCGGCGGTGTCCAGGGCGCCGAGGCCGTTGAGGTCGATATGGGTGCTGCTGTCGTAGCGGCCGTCCAGGGATTGGCTGAGGCGCTTGAGGTCGCTGTAGTGCGCCAGCGTCCAGTCGCCGCCGATGCGCAATTGCGCCGGGGAGTGGGCAAGGTCCAGTTGAGCGGTGCCGGGCGTCACGCTGCTAGTCATAAGCTCCGAGCTTGTGTGGCCATTTCGCAGTGCTACGTAATAGCACGATCCCGGTTACTTTGCCTCGCCGGTCTTGGCCGCGTCTTGATCTGGAGCG
>NZ_VYKE01000275.1:0-3653 GCF_032424515.1 Pseudomonas sp. JV245A | reverse complement strand
GCGCCACCAGGCCGAGAATGATGGCCGAGGCAAAGCCCGCCAGGTCGCCGACCTTGCCGGTGCCGAAACTGAAACGCCGGTTGCCGGCATTGCGCCGGGCAAAACCGTAGGCCGCCGCCGCGATGCCCAGGGCCCCGGCGTGGGTGGCCATGTGCAGCCCATCGGCCAGCAGGGCCATGGAACCGGTGAGGTAACCGGCGACGATCTCCCCCGCCATCATCACCACCGTCAACAGCACCACCCACAGCGTGCGGCGGGCGTTGTCATCGTGATCAGCACCGAGAAACTGATGATCGTGGGCCAGGTGTGCAGCCTGCTGAGACAGGTTCATGAGCGGCTCCTACTTGGAATAACGGCGGATGGCTTCAAGCAGTTCATCCACGCCCCGGGCCCGCTCGGCATCGCTGAGCTCGGGGTTGGCCACGTGCTCCAGGGCATGGGCTTCGATGATCTCGCCCATCAGGCCGCTGATGGCGCCCCGAGTGGCGGCCACCAGGTGCAGGGTCTTGCCGCAGTCGGCCCCGCTTTCCAGGGCTCGCTCCACAGCCTGGACCTGGCCGAGAATGCGCCGGACCCGCTTGAGCAGCTCATCTTTCTGCGCGTGAGTGTGCGACATACCTATACCCCCTATACCTATATAGAGCGCATCTTGCTCCCCTGCCCTCGACAACGCAAGCCGGCCCGACGATGCCGAACGGTTCAAGCGCAGCCAATATTTTGCGCGGATCGACACCTGGGACTGGGAGGTCGATACCCAGCGCCTGTAATGGTCGGAGGCGATCTACGGCATGTTCGGCTTCCAGGCGATGTACGAGGCCCGGCGCAGCGGCAACAACCACTACCGTCTCGGGCAATAAGCCGCTGCCTAGGCCTCGGCGCCTTCGCCCAGCAGGCGTTGGCGCAGGAATCCCAGGGCGCCCTGGAACAGCGGGTGCCATTGCTCCGACGGCAAGCTGGCCAGGGGCTGCCAGAAAAACTCGAACCGATGGCCGCCGTCATCCGCGGTGAAATGGCTCCAGCTTTCCGGCAACGGCGCTGGCACCCGGCATTCATGGAAGGCCCACACCTGGCCGCAGAAACCCGAATGCCAGAGCCCCAGGAAACCGCTTTCCCCGGCCTGGACACCGGCCTCTTCCGCCAGCTCGCGAACGGCAGCAGTAGCCGTGGACTCCCCCGGCTCCACCGTGCCCTTGACCAGTTGCAGGCCGGCCAGTGGATGGCGGAAAGCCAGGATCTCCAGCTCGGTGGAATGGCGCAGCACCACCGGACAGGCTTTATTGGCACGCATCGGCCCCTCGCTCCTCAAGCCTTCAATCGTCCCGGGTCAGCACTTCCAGCAACTCGATCTCGAAGATCAGGTTGGAATTGGGCGGGATGGCGCCCATGGAACGCTCGCCATAACCCAGGTGCGCCGGCACCAGCAGCTTGCGCTTGCCGCCCACCTGCATGCCCATCAGGCCCTGGTCCCAGCCCTTGATCACCCGGCCGGTGCCGATCACGCACTGGAACGACTTGCCACGATCATAGGAGGAGTCGAAGCTGCTGCCGTCCTCCAGAAAGCCCCGGTACTGGGTGGTGATCAAGGCGCCCTTGACCACAGCCTTGCCGTCGCCCGGCTGGATATCGATGACCTGCAATTCGTCGCTCATGGTTCACTCCCGTTCAAGCATTGCCCCGTCACGGGACTGCGGCGCGCTTTTTCGCAGAATTGCCCCGGCTTGGCAATCACTGTGGCGCCACCTCGATCAGGGTATCGGTATCGAGAAAGATCGCCCCCAGCGCCATCGCGACCTCCTCGACGCTGGCGAGCCCCGGCTTCCAGCTGATCTCAAGGCTGGGCAAGCCCCGGCACCAGGCCTGGGAATCGCCAAAATGCAGGGTCAGGCGGCCCGGGGCCAGCAGCACCTGGCGGATGCCGCCATAGCCGGACACTGCCTGGCCGCCCAGTTCCACATGGTAAGTGTCCATGCCCAACTGCCGGTCCTGCTCGTCAAAGCATTCGGCGCGCTGCAACAGCAGGTAGTGCCCGGGCGGCTGCCCGTCGTCGGCAAAGCCCAGGATCTGCACCTCGTCTTCAGTGCAGGCACTGTAGCCAGTGGCATGAAATTTCAAACTCATCGCTCCTTGCTCCTTATTCGCGGTCACTGGCGCAACAGCCCGCTTTCATAATCCAGCCAATCCTGCTCAAAGCACTCCTGCAGGTACTCCAGCACGCTGTCCAGCGACACCGAGGCAGGCACATTGACAGCAAGGAACGCCTTGCTCATGCCCTCCCAGCTGCAGCCCAGGGCGTTGATCCGCGCCAGCACCTCGGGGGTCCGGGCCCTGCCGGCGTCAAAGAACACCAGGCGCAACGTGCTGTTGCCACTGCTGCGCCCGACCCGCCTGAACCACTTCAGGCCATCGGCCTCCACCTGGACTTCGACGTCGTCCTCGTAACAGGCATCCTGGGAGTAGAACGGAAGGTTGGCGATACGGTACAGGCCATCGGGCTGGCGTTCGGCCCAGACCCCTTCGCTGGCCACCGGCGGATAGTCGTCCACCACCGTCAACCTGAGCATGATCTTGTCCATCACCTGTCCCTGGTTCATTGAATAATAGGCAGCGGTGCCTTTCGGCCCCCGCGCAAGCCGAGCGCTTTTTCGCAGAATTGCCGGCCCTTGGCAATCATTGACGGGTCGCCGGCGAAGGTGTGTCACCGAACAGGAAGATTCCGTTACCATTGCCGCCCCCACGCCTCACTCGATAAGGACATCCCATGGCCACCGCCGATATCGTCGCCCTGGTGCTGCTCGCCGCTCTGGCGCTGTACCTGGTCAGCCTCTACAACCGCCTGACCACCCGGCGTACCCGTCTGCGCAATGCCTTCGCCCAGATCGAGGTGCAACTCAAGCGCCGCTACGACCTGATCCCCAACCTGCTGGAAACCGTCAAGGGCTACCTGCAGCACGAGCGCCAGACCCTGACCGCCCTGGCCGAGGCCCGCAACAGTGCCCGGGATAGCCTGCAAGCCGCCGCCGCGCAACCCGGCGACAGCGCACGCATCGCCCGCCTGGGCCAGGACCAGGGTGCCCTGGACCAGGTCCTCGACCGCCTGCACCTGAGCCTGGAGGCCTACCCGGAACTCAAGGCCTCGCAGAACATGGCGCAACTCAGCGAAGAACTGACCAGCACCGAGAACAAGGTCGCCTACGCGCGCCAGGCCTTCAACGACGCCGTGACCGACTACAACCTGTGCAAACAGCAGGTGCCGGCGCTGTTTTTCGCCGGGCTGTTCGGCCACCGGGCCGATGCCGCCCTGCTGCAATTCGCCGACAGCGCGCAAATTCAAGACGCCAGCAAAGTCTCCTTCCAGTAACTGCACCTGCCCCCGGAAACCTGCATGAAGTTCTTTCAACACCAGGCCCGAGCCCGGCGCCACACCCTCAAGCTGGTGCTGTTGATGACCCTGGCGGTAGCCACCCTGGTCAGCCTCAGCAGCCTGGGGCTGGGCCTTGCATGGCGCGAGCTGAGCCAGGAATACAAGCAGCCCAAGGTCTTGAGCTGGACCGCAGTGGCCGTGGTGGCGCTGCTGATGCTGCTGGTGGTGCTGCTGGGCAGTTGGTACAAGACCTGGCGCCTGCGGGCCGGCGGCAAGGTGATCGCCGAGCACC
>NZ_VYKE01000274.1:0-3716 GCF_032424515.1 Pseudomonas sp. JV245A | reverse complement strand
GCCTGGGCAGCACGCCGCTGACCGCCGAGGAAGCCAGCCACCTGACCTTCATGCGCAAGCTCGACTGGCCCATGAGCCGGCGCCTGCAGGACGAGTTGCCCTACGTCAGCATCGAATTCCCCGAGCACCCGGAGCAAGGCCGGCTGGTGCTGCAACTACCCGAACGCCTGCTGCCCAGCGGCCTGACGCCCTGGACCCACCTGCTCAGCCATGGCGTGGTGCCGACCCTGCTGGCCGCCCTGCTCGGCCTGTTGCTCTACCGCCACCTGGTGCTGCCGTTGAACCGCCTGCGCGACCGCGCCGATGCCTTGCGCGCCGACGACCTGGAAAGCCAGGGCCTGGGCACGCCCCTGGTGAACCGCCACGACGAACTGGGGGAACTGGCCCTGGCCTTCGAGCACATGGCCGAGCGCCTGCGCCAGAGCCTGGCCCAGCAGCGCCTGCTGCTGCGCACGCTGTCCCATGAGCTGCGCACGCCCCTGGCGCGGTTGCGCATCGCCCATGACAGCCGGTTGCCGCCGGAGCAGTTGCGCCAGCGCCTGGACCGGGAAATCGCCGACATGCAGCGCCTGCTGGAAGACACCCTGGACCTGGCCTGGCTCGACACCGAGCGCCCGCAACTGCCTACCGAAGCGGTGCAGGTGCTGTCGATCTGGGAAGCCCTGCGCCAGGACGCCTGCTTCGAAAGCGCCTGGGACGCCGAGCGCCTGCCCTGCCTGCTGGACGCCGAGTGCCGGGTCCAGGTGCACCTGGACAGCATCGCCCAGGCCCTGGAGAACCTGCTGCGCAACGCGATCCGCTACTCCCCCGCCGGCGGCCGGGTGAGCCTGCGCGGCTGGCGCGAAGGCGCCTATTGGCACCTGTGCCTGGAAGACCAGGGACCAGGGGTCGCCGAACAGGACCTGCAACGCATCTTCCAGCCCTACCAGCGCCTGGACTCGGCCCAGGGCGACGGCTTCGGCCTGGGCCTGGCCATCGCCCGGCGCGCCGTGGAGCTGCACCAGGGGCGGATCTGGGCCAGCAACGGCCACCCCGGGCTGTGCATGCACCTGCTGCTGCCCGCCGCCTAGGCCCGGCACAAGCGCGCCCGGCTCCCTGACAGAACCTCGTACCGACCTGGAAGTGTTTAGAAAGTTAATGCGCTTTACTCGCAAATAGCAGTCATTATCATTCGTGATCTTCTGTTTCTGCCTCTGTCCGGAGATCACCGATGTCCATGCGCTCGATGCGTCCTTTCGCCCCTTTCCTGCTGTCCACCTGCTGCCTGCTCAGTCAGGCCGTGCAGGCTGCCAATGAAGGCTCGACCCAGCCGGTCCTGGAGCTGGAACCCCAGAGCGTCATCGCCACCGCCAAGGAAGAAACCAAGCAGGCACCGGGGGTCTCGGTGATCACCGCCGAGGACATCCAGAAGCGCCCGCCGGCCAACGACCTGTCGCAGATCATCCGCACCATGCCCGGGGTCAACCTCACCGGTAACTCCACCAGCGGCCAGCGCGGCAACAACCGGCAGATCGACATCCGCGGCATGGGCCCGGAAAACACCCTGATCCTGGTGGACGGCAAGCCGGTGGGCAGCCGCAACTCGGTGCGCTACGGCTGGCGCGGAGAGCGCGACAGCCGCGGCGACACCAACTGGGTACCGGCCGACCAGGTCGAACGCATCGAAGTGATCCGCGGCCCGGCGGCGGCCCGCTACGGCAACGGCGCCGCTGGCGGGGTGATCAACATCATCACCAAGCAGGCCGGCAGCCAGACCCACGGCAACGCGACGATCTACAGCTCGTTCCCGACCCACAAGGACGAAGGCGCCACCCAACGCATGAGCTTCGGCCTCAACGGCCCGCTGACCGACAGCTTGAGCTACCGGGTCTACGGCAACGTGGCCAAGACCGATTCCGACGACGCCGACATCAACGCCGGCCATGAATCCCTGCGCACCGGCAACCAGGTCGGCACCCTGCCCGCTGGCCGCGAAGGGGTACGCAACAAGGACCTCAACGGCCTCTTGAGCTGGCACCTGACCCCGGACCAGAGCCTGGACTTCGAAGCCGGCTTCAGCCGCCAGGGCAACATCTACACCGGCGATACCCAGAACACCAACAGCAACAGCACGGTGAAAAACCTGCTGGGCCACGAGACCAACCGCAGCTACCGCGAGACCTATTCGGTGACCCATCGTGGCGAATGGGACTTCGGCAGTTCCATGGCCTACCTGCAATACGAAAAGACCCGCAACACGCGGATCAACGAAGGCCTGGCCGGCGGCACCGAAGGCATCTTCAGCAACAGCGAGTTCTACACCGCGGTGCTGCGCGACCTGACCGCCCATGGCGAGGTCAACCTGCCGCTGCACGCCGGCTTCGAGCAGACCCTGACCCTGGGCAGCGAATGGTCCCAGCAAAAGCTCGACGACCCCAGCGCCAACACCCAGAGCACCAGCGAAGGCGGCGCCGTGGGCGGCCTGAGCTCAAGCAACCGCAGCACCCAGTCCAGCGCGCAGATCTTCTCGCTGTTCGCCGAAGACAACATCGAACTGCAGCCGGGCACCATGCTCACCCCCGGCCTGCGTTTGGACCACCACAGCATCGTCGGCGACAACTGGAGCCCATCGCTCAACCTGTCCCACGCCCTGAGCGACACCCTGACCCTCAAGGCCGGCATCGCCCGCGCCTACAAAGCGCCGAACCTGTACCAGCTGAACTCCGACTACCTGCTCTACAGCCGCGGCCAGGGTTGCTACGGCCAGAGCACCAGCTGCTACCTGCAGGGCAACGACAAGCTCAAGGCGGAAACCAGCGTCAACAAGGAACTGGGCCTGGAATACAAGGCCGACGGCTGGGTGGCCGGCCTGACCTACTTCCGCAACGACTACAAGAACAAGGTGGAATCCGGCCTGGCGCCGGTGAGCCGTGCCAGCGGCGGCAGCGGCGCTTACCGCAACTCGGCGATCTACCAATGGGAAAACGTGCCCAAGGCCCTGGTGGAAGGCCTGGAAGGCACCCTGACCATTCCGTTGGCCAGCCAGCTGACCTGGAACAACAACTTCACCTACATGCTGCAATCGAAGAACAAGGAAACCGGCGACTACCTCTCGGTGACCCCGCGCTACACCCTCAACTCGATGCTCGACTGGCAGGCCACCCAGGACCTGTCGCTGCAGGCGACCGTGGCCTGGTACGGCCAGCAGACACCGAAGAAATACGACTACCACGGCGACCGCGTCACCGGCAGCGCCACCCAGCAACTGGCGCCGTACGCCATTGCCGGAGTCAGCGGCACCTACGCCCTGACCCGCAACCTGAGCCTGACCGCCGGGGTCGACAACCTGTTCGACAAACGCCTGTTCCGTGAAGGCAATGCCCAGGGCGTGAACAACATCGCCGGGGCCGGCGCCGCCACCTACAACGAACCCGGGCGCACCCTGTACACCAGCCTGACCGCTTCGTTCTGAGCCATTACCAAGAGCCATCACCAAGAGCCTGCCGAGAACGCCTGATGAGAACTTTTTTCCTGCCCCTGGCCCTGGCCTGGGGCCTTGCTGGAGCGGCCCTGGCCGCCCCCGCCCCGGACCAGCCCATGGACCGCAGCCTGCTGCAACGCCAGGACCTGCCCTACCGCTTCACTAGCCTGCAACTGGATTCCGCCGACGGCCAGCGGCACTACCAACTGTGGATCGGCAAGCCGTTGCAGGCGCCGCCGCCACAGGGCTACCCGGT
>NZ_VYKE01000273.1:0-3731 GCF_032424515.1 Pseudomonas sp. JV245A | reverse complement strand
CGCCCCCGCCAGCGTGGTGCAGCAGGCCCGCCAGCGCGCCGCGGATTCGCTGCACAAGCGCCGGGAAATCACCCTGCGCGCGGCCGCGCGGCTGGCAGCCGGCTGAGCTTTCAGGCACGGCGCACCGGGCCCTGGCGGGCATTGCCCAGCAACTGGGTGATGGCGCCATCGCCATAGGTGCGCTCGACCCTGGAAATCACCACCTGATAACCGGCGTACCAGCGCCGGTACTGGCGCTTGGCTTCGATGTGCCTGGGGTGGCTGGCAAAGGCCTGGATCGAGGCTTCGTCCTCCCAGTAATAGCTGGCGTTGATCAGCCCCTGGTCGGCGCTGGTCCAGGATTGGGCGCCGACGAAGCCCGGCAGGCTGATGGCGATTTCGTCGATCAGCGCACTGAGGCGGTGGAACTCCTCGTCGCGCTGGCCCGGCTGGTAGATAAAGGCGGCGATGTACATGGTCAAACTCCATTGGCTGATGAATCAGAGCGGACGCGCCAGCAGCGCCAGGCGCAGGGCCAGGGCCAGCAGCACCGCCGCCAGCAGCCAGGATTGCCAGCGGGCCAGCCGCGAATCGCTGCCGGGCAAGCCACGGCGCAAGGCCGCGCCGAAGATCCCCAGGCTGGTATGGAAGACCCCGCTGACCAGGGTCAGCAGCAAGCCCAGGACCACCAGTTGCACAGCGATGCTGCCGTGCTCGGGGCGCACGAACTGCGGCAGGAACACCATGAAGAACAGCAGCGCCTTGGGGTTCAGCAGGCTGTTGCACAGGGCCCGGACAAACACCGTGGCCAGCGGCACCCGGGGTGTATCGGCAAGGTCCAGGTCCCCCCGCTGGCCCAGGGCCTTCCAGGCCAGCCACAACAGGTAGGCAACCCCGGCATAGCGGATCAGGTCGAACGCCGGCGGCCAGTTGGCCACCACGGCGGTGACGCCCGAGGCCGTGAGCAGGGTCAGGCCGATATCCGCTGCGCCGATCCCCAGCCCCGATGCCACCCCACCGCGCCAGCCATAGGCTGCGCCGTGGCTGATGACGAAGGCCATGTTGGGTCCCGGCGACAGCAGCAACAGCAGCACGGCGCCGAGGAAAATCGACAGGGTGGAAAGGTCCGGCATGTGAGCGCTCCTGCGCAAAAGCCGCTAGATTAGGACGCCTGCCTGATACAAACAAAAAAGTGTTCTAGATACATGAGGTGGCCGAGCATGCGCCGTACCCGTTACAAAACCATCGTCGATCACTTCGCCCAGCGCATCCGCGCCGGCCAGCTGTGCCCGGGCACTCAGCTACCGACGGTGCGGGCGCTGATGGCCAGCGAGCAGGTGGCGCTGGCCACGGCACTGCGGGTGTATCACGAGCTGGAAGCCATCGGCCTGGTGGTGGGCGAGCCCGGGCGCGGCACCTTTGTCCGCGACACCAGCCTGCCCCGGGGCATGGGCCTGGAACAGCACCCGGCCAGCGCCGCCTCGGTGGACCTGGCGTTCAACTACCCGTCCCTGCCCGGCCAGGCGGAAAGCCTGCGCGAGGGGCTGCGGGCGATAGCCGCCTCCGGCGACCTGGATGCCCTGCTGCATTCCGCGCCCCAGGGCGGCCGCCCCCATGAGCGCCAGACCGCGGCGCGGCACCTGCGCAACCGCGAGATCCGCGTCGCCGCCGAGCAGGTGCTGATCGTCAACGGCGCCCAGCAGGGGCTGGCGGTGAGCCTGCTGGCGCTGCTCCAGCCCGGGGACATCCTGGCAGTGGACGCCCTGACCTACCCCGGCCTCAAGACCCTGGCCCAGGTCCATCGCCTGGACCTCGAAGCGCTGCCCCAGCACAACGGCCAGATGGACCTCGACGCCCTGCAGGCCCTGTGCCGCCGGCGCCCGGTGCGGGCGCTGTACTGCATGCCGACCCTGCACAACCCCCTGGGCACGGTGATGCCCCTGGCCGAACGCCGGCGCCTGGCGCAACTGGCCCGCGAGCATGACCTGCTGCTGATCGAGGACGGCGCCTACGCCTTCCTCGCCGAACCGGCCCCGCCGCCGCTGCAGACCCTGGCCCCGGAGCGCACGCTGTATATTTCCGGGCTGTCGAAAAGCGTCGCCTCGGGCTTGCGCCTGGGGTTTATCGTCGCGCCCCTGGAGATGATCCCGGCCCTGGAACGGGCGATCCGCGTGTCCACCTGGAGCACCCCGTCGCTGACCGTGACCCTGGGCTGCCGCTGGATCGAGTCGGGGCTGGTGGACAGCCTGGAAGAACAGAAGCGCAACGATGCCCGCAGCCGCCAGCAACTGGCCCGGAGGGTGCTCAAGGGCTGCGATTACCAGGCCTATGGCTCATCGTATTTTCTCTGGCTGAAACTGCCGGAAGGGCGGCGGGCCGATGCCGTGGTGGCGGCCCTGGAACATCAGGGGGTAACGGTGACCTCGGCCGAGCCCTTCGCCACCACCGCCCATGTGCCCCAGGCCTTGCGCCTGGCCCTGGGCTCCATCGGCCTGCCGCTGCTGGAGCAGGCTCTGGAAAAGGTCCGCAACGAAATCACTCGTTGACCACACCTGCAGGAGCCGGCTTGCCGGCGAAGAGCGCCTGCTCACCGGCGTCAATGGCCGGGGGCATCATCCGTGGCCGGCGGCTCGCACGCCTCACGGCCATTCGGATCACGCCAGCGCCGCCAGACCGACTTGATCTTCCGGCCAATCATCCACAGTGCGCCAAGTATATTGGCCAGGACAAAGGCCCCCAGGAAAAATGCCAGCATCGTCAGAATGCCGGGGCAATCCGGCCCTTGGCACGACATTCCCCCCCAGCTCAAGGTGGGCAGCAGCGCCGCACCCACTACAACGATCTGCCGCAACCACGGCCATTTGCACAGAAGCCCGCGCTTAGCGTCGGGCTGAAAAAAACCTGCCACGTTCATGTTCCACTGCGTGAAGTATCAAAGCGGCCACCGCACCCAGGCTGCAGGCACGAAATGCCGGACGAAAAAAAACCCGCCGAAGCGGGTTTTTTCCAAGACCATTATGACTTCCTGTCTGCAGCATCCGTGCTAATGGTCGACCTTCCCTGATCCTGAGCGCTTCCTGCGCTGCAGTTGTGGGAAAGAAGATTAAACACAAAGCCCGGTGCGCAGAAGGCGCATTGAATTACAGCGCGTGTAGGAAATTCGCTATACCGCACTTACGCAAACCCCTAGTTCACCCCTCCAGTGCCTGGGCGGCCAAAGCCGCGAGCTTGAGCTGGTGCTGCGCCCCGGGCTGATGATCGTCCTGGAGAAACCAGGCAGCGGACAAACCACTGAAGGCCAACACCCACTGCACCAGCCGGCGCGGCTCCAGCTGCGCCGCCCGGGCAATCACCTGCACCTGGCGGGCAAAGCGCACAGGGTCGGTGGCGCTGGGCAGGTCCGGGTTGCAGATCAGGTTGGCGAAATCGAAGGTGCGCTCGCCATGGACCCGCTTGGGGTCGATCACCCGCCAGCCGCGCTCGGCGAAGTCCAGCACATTGTCGTGGTGTATATCGCCATGCAGCACCACCAGCTCCCGGGGCGTGGCCAACAGGTGCTCGGCTTCGGCCAGGCAGCGCAGGAACAACCCGCCCTGCTGCGGCGCCGCCTCGCGCAGGTCGGCAAACCAGCGGTCCAGCGACACCAGCGGCGGCCGCGGTTGTGCCCGTGGCCGGTGCAACTGTTGCAGGGTGGCGCAGACGATATGGCTGACCTCATCGTGCTGGCCCGCCAGGGCCATGCGCATCAGCGA
>NZ_VYKE01000272.1:0-3790 GCF_032424515.1 Pseudomonas sp. JV245A | reverse complement strand
CTGCGCATGGTGGGCGGTTCCGCCGATGCCACCCAGGAACACCAGGCGCTGTACCAGGCGATTGCCGCTGGCGACCGCCAGGCCGCCGCCGGTTGCGCCGACGCCCACTTGCGGGCTTCGGCCAAGCGCCTGGGCCTGGAGCTGCCGACTATCGATTGACCCCAGCTTCACGCTTCGAGCCGCATGCCACGGCCTGCGGTTTTTTGTCGGATTAGTTAGTCTGACAACCTGATAACCAGACCGAAACGCATTGGATCCAAGGTACCTAAGAACAATGATTTATGACTTTTGCATCATCGGCGGCGGCATCGTCGGCCTGGCTACGGCGATGGAGATCCTCAAGCGCCAGCCCGGCGCTTCGCTGGTCATCCTGGAAAAGGAAAACGTCCTGGCCAAGCACCAGACCGGGCACAACAGCGGGGTGATCCACGCCGGCATCTACTACGCCCCGGGCAGCCTCAAGGCCGACCTGTGCAAGCGTGGCGCCGAGGCCACCAAGCAGTTCTGCAGCGAGCACGGGATCAAGTTCGAGGTCTGCGGCAAGGTGCTGGTGGCGTCCAACGCCCTGGAAGTGCAGCGCATGGAGGCCCTGTACCAGCGCTCGCAACAGAACGGCCTGAAGGTGGAGCGCCTGGACGCCGAGCAACTGCGCCAGCGCGAACCGAATATCGTCGGCCTTGGCGGGCTGTTCCTCGACGCCACCGGCATCGTCGACTACCGCGAAGTCTGCGACACCATGGCCCGGGTGATCCGCCGCGAGGGCGGCGAGATCTGCCTGAGCCAGACCGTCACCGCGATCCAGGAAAGCGCCGACAGCGTCACCGTCAGCAGCCACGGCGGCAGCTGGCGGGCGAAGAAGCTGGTGGCCTGCGCCGGCCTGCAATCGGATCGCCTGGCGGTGATGGCCGGGGTGAAGATCGACCACCAGATCATCCCCTTCCGCGGCGAATACTTCCGTCTGCCGGCGTCGAAGAACAACATCGTCAATCACTTGATCTACCCGATCCCCGATCCGGAGCTGCCGTTCCTCGGGGTGCACCTGACCCGCATGATCGACGGCAGCGTTACCGTCGGCCCCAACGCGGTACTGGGCCTGGGCCGGGAGAACTACAGGAAGTTCTCCATCAACTGGCGCGACGTGGCGCAGTACGCCAGCTTCCCCGGTTTCTGGAAAACCATCTGGCAGAACCTCGGCTCCGGCACCACCGAGATGAAGAACTCGCTGTTCAAGTCCGGCTACCTGGAGCAGTGCCGCAAGTACTGCCCTTCCCTGCAAGTGGAAGACCTGCTGCCTTATGAGGCGGGGATCCGCGCCCAGGCGGTGATGCGCGACGGCAGCCTGGTGCACGATTTCCTGTTCGCCGAAACCCCGCGCATGTTGCATGTGTGCAACGCGCCCTCGCCCGCCGCCACTTCGGCGATTCCCATTGGCTCGATGATTGCCGACCGGATTTTCCAGGCCGCCTGAAACACCCCGCGCCATCACCTTGCAGCGCAGTGCCCCCGGCACTGCCAAGCGGGCCGCGTGTCGCCGCAATACCCCTTGGCCGCCCTTTAGGGCGCGTCGCGCAAGGCTCGCGTCAACTCGACAATAACTACAATGATTCATGAGGATGTACGGATATGACCGCAGTTGAAACCAGCAGTACTGCAGCGGAAACCCCACAGCAAACCAAGAAACGCCTGCGCAAGGTCGCGGCGGCCACCATCTTCGGCTCGATGCTGGAGTGGTATGACTTCTACCTCTACGCCACCATGGCGGCCATCGTCTTCTCGAAGATCTTCTTCGATAACAGCAACCCGAAAAGCGCCACCCTCATGGCCTTCTCGACCTTTGCCATCGGCTTTATCGCCCGCCCCTTCGGCGGCATCCTGTTCGGCTACCTGGGGGACAAGTTCGGCCGCAAGCAGGTACTGGTGCTGACCTTCTGCCTGATGGGCGTGTGCACCGCGCTGATCGGCCTGATCCCCAGCTACGCGTCGATCGGCATCTGGGCGCCGATCCTGCTGGTGGCAATCCGCATCATCCAGGGCCTGGGCGCCGGCGCCGAACTGTCCGGCGCGGCGGTCACCTCCTATGAGCATGCCAGCGAGGGCAAGCGCGGCAGCCAGGGCGCCTGGCCGGCGCTGGGGCTGAACCTGGGCCTGCTGCTGTCGTCGCTGACCATCTACCTGCTGACCATCAACGGCAACGACTTCCTGCTGGCCGGCGGCTGGCGCATTCCGTTCGTCTGCAGCATCGTCCTGGTGGCCGTCGGCCTGTGGGTGCGCAACAGCATTCCGGAAACCCCGGAGTTCAAGGAACTGAGCAAGGAAAGCCAGAAAGCCAAGGCCTCGCCGCTCAAGGCGCTGTTCAAGAACGACCTCAAGGGCCTGGCCGTGGTGTTCTTCGTGGCGGTGGGCTACAACGCCCTGAGCTACATCTTCAAGACCTTCTCCCTGGCCTACCTGACCCAGTACAAGAACGTCGATGTGCACGTCACTTCGCTGTCGGTGACCATCGCCAGCCTGATCGCCATCGTCGCCGTGCCGTTCTTCGGCTGGCTCTGCGACAAGTGGAGCAGCAAGACCGTGCTGATCCTCGGCGGGCTGTTCTCGGTGCTGTTCGCCTACCCCTTCCTGGCCCTGCTCAACACCGGTGAGAGCCTGATGATCTACATCGCCATCGGCGTCGGCACCGGCATTCTGGCGCCGATGATGTTCGCCCCACAGGGCTCCTTCCTCAGCCGCCAGTTCCCCACCGCGACCCGCTCTTCGGGCTTCGGCACCGGGCGCGAGATCGGCACCGCCATCGCTGGTGGCCTGGCGCCGCTGGGCGCTCTGTCCCTGGTGACGGCCTCGGCCACCCACTCCACCGACGGCGTGGTGATCATTCTCGCCGTCGCCGCGGTGCTGGTGGTGGTGTTCGCCTTCCTCGACCAGGGCCGCAAGCACTCGGCCTTCAAGAACTGAGGCTGGACCCAACCCTGCCCGGGCCGCTCCAACGGCCCGGGCAGACTTTGCTAAGGTGGCCGCTGAACCCGCATTACAGGCCACCCCATGTCACCCGATAGCGCATTCGGCGTCGATGCCGACGGCTTGATCGCCCTTCCTGCCGAACCACCCCTGCAGCCCGAGTACCGAGCCCTGCTCGACGAGCTGTGCGCCGCCCTCACTGCTCCCGCCAGCCCGCCGCTGCATAGCCTGTACCTGTACGGCAGCGTCGCCCGTGGCACCGCCCGGCCTGGAGCTTCCGACCTGGACCTGTGCCTGATCCTGCAAGATCCCGCCGACCCGGCCGCGTGCCAGCATCTGGAAAACCTGCGCCAGGCCCTGCAAGCGCGCCACCCGCTGGTGTCGAAGATCGATTTCGATATCGGCGACCTCAACCAGGTGCTGGAAACGCGGAACCTCGGCAGCTGGGGCTATTGGCTCAAGCACCATTGCCGCTGCCTGTGGGGCGAAGACCTGCGCTCGCGCTTTGCACCTTTCAGGCCCAGCCGGGAGATTGCCCTGGCGGTGAACGGTGACTTTCTCGCAGTGCTGGACGACTACGCCAAGCGCATCGACCGCGAACAGAAGCCCGCCGAAGTCCTCCGGCTGCAACGGCAGGCCTCGCGCAAACTCGTTCGCGCCACCAACCTGCTGCGCCAGGAGCAGGAGCCGAGCTGGCCCCAGAGCCTGGATGAGCATGTGTGGCTGTTTGTGCAGCACTACCCGGAAATGGCAGGCACCATCGACGTGTTTCGCCAGGCCGCCGAGGCAACGGCCCCCGCCGGCGCCGGTTTCAGCGACCGCTTGCGGCAGATGG
>NZ_VYKE01000271.1:0-3793 GCF_032424515.1 Pseudomonas sp. JV245A | reverse complement strand
TGCTTTGGCCAACCTGCTCAACAGCGCCCCCAGTTGGTTCAGCGAGCAACCCCTGGCCGAGCGGGAACGCGAAGCCCTGTTGGAAAACCTGCTGAGCGGCGCCATCGAGCGCCTGCTGGGCGGCATGCCCGTGCGCAGCGCGGTGGCCTGAGCCTCAGCGCAGGTGCAGCGGGTCTACCAGCCCGGCGGCAATGGCCATGCCCACCAGTTCCGGCAGGTGTTCGGCCTGCATGCGTTTCATCACCCGTGAGCGATACAGGTCGATGGTCTTGATGCTGACCCCCAGTTGCTCGGCAATTTCCCGGTTGGTGTAGCCCTGCACCAGCGGCAGCAACACGTCTTTCTCCCGTGGCGTCAGGCTTTCCAGCAACCGTTGCACCCGGGCCTGCCCGGCACTCTGGTTCTGATGGCGGTCGGCGCGGCTCAGGGCCTGCTGCACGCTGTCCAGCAACAGCTGTTCGTTGTAGGGCTTTTCAATGAAATCCACCGCCCCGGCCTTGAACGCGCGGACCACGATGGGCACGTCGGCGTGGCCGCTGACAAAGATCAGCGGCAGGCGGATATCGCGCTGGCGCAGCTCTTCCTGGACGTTCAGCCCGCCCATGCCGGGCATGCGCACATCCAGCAGCACGCAGGCGTTCAGGCTCGGGTCGCAGTGTTCGAGAAACTCGCGGCCACTGGTGAAGGGCAGCGCCTTGAGCCCCACCGACTCCAGGAGCCAGACGGTGGAGTCGAGCATGCCCGGGTCGTCGTCGACCACATACACCAGTTGCTGCGCCACACTCGTCATTGCCTTGCTCCTGTCGTTGCGGGGGAAGTTGCCTGGGACGTTGCCGAGGGGTCGGCCGGGGCACTGGCCGGCAGCCGGCAGCACATGCGCAGGCCGACGGCCTGGGGCTGGGCCTGCAAGTCGCCGCCAAAGCCCTCGACGATGCTGCGGCTCATGGACAGCCCGAGCCCCAGGCCATTGGCCTTGCTGGTGTAGAACGGGGTGAACAGCTGCGGCAGTTGCTCGGCGCAGACACCGGGGCCCTGGTCGCTGACGCTGATCTGCACCCCGCCTTCGGCCGTCGCCTCGGCGGCCAGCACAATGTGCGAGCCCTGCTGCCCATGCACTTCGCGGTTGGCCTCGATGGCGTTGCGCAGCAGGTTCAGCAGTACCTGCTCCAGCAGCACCCGGTCGGCGTACACCGGCGGCAGATTATCCGCCAGCTGCAAGTCGATCGTCACCTGGCTGGCCTGGGCTTCCCAGGCACACAGGCGCACGGTTTCCCGGGCCACTTCGGCGATGTCCAGGGCCTGCACCCGGCGCCCGCCCTTGCGCAAAAAGGCCCGCAGGCGCTTGATCACTTCGGCGGCGTGGGTCGCCTGCTCGGCAATCCGTTCCAGGCCCTGGGCCACCTTGCGGGCGGCCTCTGGCTGAGTGCCCAGGGCCTGCAAGTAGCGCTGGCTGGCATTGGCGTAGTTGACCACTGCGGCCAGCGGCTGGTTGATCTCGTGGGCGATACCCGAGGCCAGTTCGCCCAAGGTCACCAGGCGCGCGGTGTGGGCCAGTTCGTCCTGGTGATGGCGCTGCTGGGCTTCGCGCAGTTCGCGCTCGCTCTGGTCGTGGGCCACCAGGGAATAGAAACGCTCGCCACTGGCCGCGCGGTGGGCCAGGAGCATCAGCGAGACCGGCACCGAGGCGCCGCCGGCCGGCGGTTGCAGGCGCGCCTCGATGCTCCAGCGGCCGCTGTGTTCAGCGCGGTCCCAGCCTTCACGTTGCAGGCTATCGAGTACCGCAGCGCTGAGGATGGCCGCCAGTGGCGGCATTGCCTGCCCGTCGCCGAGCCCCAGGGTGCGCCGCGCCGCCGGGTTGAGGTAGGTCACCGCGCCGCCGGGCTGGATGAACAGCACCGGGTCGGGGTTGGCCTCTACCACTTCCGCCAGGCGCCGCTTGTTCTCTTCGGCCTGGACCCGGGCGGTGATGTCCCGGGACACCGCCACCACTTCCACCACGGTGCCGGTGTAGGTGTCGCGAATGCCGCGGCAGGCGGTTTCGAACCACAGGTAGTGGCCGTCGCGATGGCGGATGCGGTAGGTCATGGTGTGGTAGCCGTCCTGCTCCAGGGCATCGCGGGTGCGCTGCATCAGCCCGGCCAGGTCCTGGCTGTGGAACAGGCTGCGGGCCAGACGCCCGCGCAGTTGCTCGGGCCAGTAGCCGAGCAGGGTCCAGGAGGCCGGTGAGGCGTCGAGGAAGCTGCCGTCCGGGGTGTGCCGGGAAATCAGGTCAGTGGTGTTTTCGGTGATCAGGCGGTACAGGCGCCGGGCCTTGGCCGACTCGCGCTCGGCCCGGACCTGGGCCGTGGCTTCCTGGCAGCGCGCCAGTACCCGCTGGCGATGCGGATCGGGAATAAAGCTCCAGAGCAGGATGCGCTCGCCCCACTGGGCTTCCACCTGCTCGATGGCCCGCTGCTGCTCCAGGCAGGCCCGTACCAGGGCCGGGTGGTTGACCGGCAGCAGGGCCGCGAGATCGCCAGTGGCAGCATCGTCCAGCCACTGGCGCAGTGCCGGGTTGAGGTCCAGCGGCTGCGCCTGGGCGTCCAGCAGCAGGCTGGGTTGCGGGTCGTGGCCGAGCCAGGGCGAGTCCGGCAACTGGCCTTCACGCTGCAGGCGCAGCCAGTGACGCAGGTGGGTAGAGTCGGGCATGGTCGATCAGTCTCGCGGCCGGAAGGGTAGGTTCTTTTTATAGTATAACTACTATACAACTCAGGTAGTACTTCCATATCAATCAACAAACAGTATATAAAAGACCCCGGATAAGTCACCGAGCTTTCGCTGGGTGTGCTGCGTACCTGTAAGCAACGCCGAACGTAGGAGCTGGCTTGCCAGCGAAGAGGCCCGTGGGATCGCTTTCGCCGGCAAGCCGGCTCCTACAGGCGCTGGTGTTCTTGAGATCGCCTCGCCGGCAAGCCGGCGCCTACAGTCAGTGCCCCCAGGTACACAGCACGCGCCATCCAAGCCTCGGCCAATAGAGCTAATAATCAGCCACCGGGTACCCGAACCATGTCCATCTACGAGCAAGGCCTGGCGCCGACTGCCGTCAACCATATCGCCCTCTCCCCCTTGAGCTTCATCGAGCGTACCGCTGCGGTTTACCCCGATTACCCGGCGGTGATCCACGGTTCGATCCGTCGCACCTGGGCCCAGACCTACAGCCGCTGCCGGCGCCTGGCCTCGGCCCTGGCCGGGCGCGGCATCGGCAAGAACGACACGGTGGCGGTGATGCTGCCCAACATCCCGGCAATGCTCGAAGCACACTTCGGCGTGCCGATGATCGGCGCCGTGCTCAATGCCCTCAATGTGCGCCTGGACGCCGAGGCCATCGCCTTCATGCTGGCCCACGGCGAAGCCAAGGTGCTGATCGCCGACCGCGAGTTCCATGAGGTGATCCACGCCGCCGTGGCCATGCTCGATCACCCGCCCCTGGTGATCGACCTCGACGACCCGGAGTACGGCGAGGGCCAGCCGGTCAGCGAGCTGGACTACGAAGCGTTCCTGGCCGAGGGCGATCCCGAGTTTGCCTGGCAGTGGCCCGATGACGAGTGGCAGGCCATCGCCCTGAACTACACCTCGGGCACCACCGGCAACCCCAAGGGCGTGGTCTACCACCACCGCGGCGCCTACCTCAACGCCCTGGGCAACCAGATGACCTGGGCCATGGGCAACCACCCGGTGTACCTGTGGACCCTGCCGATGTTCCACTGCAACGGCTGGTGCTACCCCTGGACCGTCACCGCCCTGGCCGGGGTGC
>NZ_VYKE01000270.1:0-3813 GCF_032424515.1 Pseudomonas sp. JV245A | reverse complement strand
AATGCTGCGCCCGGCCACGTCCACTTGCAGGCTGCCTTCGATGCAGGTGACGCACACCTGGTGGTCGGTGTTGCGCAGGTTGAAGCGCGCCTGGCGCGCGCTGAGCCAGCCCTCGCCGGCCTGGACCTTGAGCGGCTGCAGGCGCTGGCTGAAGACTTCCACTTCGCCTTCCAGCAGTTCGATGCCCTGCTCGCCCGCGCCCAGGTCACGCCGGCTGATGCGGGTCTGGGTGTTGAGCTCCAGGCTCACGCCCTCGGCCAGATCCACCCGGCGCTGTTCGCCGACTTCGGTGGCAAAGTCGGCGGTCAATCCGGCAAAGCCGCCCGGCACCGTGAGCCGCACCATGAACAGCGCCGCCGAGGCCGCCAGCGCGCCGCCAAGAAAGGCCCGACGGCCAAAGTGCCGCGGCCGCGCTTGCTGTTCCAGCAGCGCCGCGGCCGGTTGCAGGCAATGCCACAGGGCCTTGGTCTGCTCGAAGGCGGCCGCGTGCTGCGGGCTTTGCCCGCACCATTGGCGCAGCGCCCGGGCATCGGCGGCGGTGGCCCGCCCCGACGTCAGAAGGACCAGCCAGTCCCGGGCTTCGTTCAGCAACTGCTGGTCCGCCGAGGCCTGGGGTGTGGAGATGCTAAAAATGTTCAAGCGCGCAGGTACTCACGGATTGATCAGGGCTCTTTGTCTAGGACGGTTTTCCGGCCCCGGGACCGAACCGCTGAATGACTTTTCTTTCCAGGCGCAGGGCGCAATGGCCGAGGGCTGCCTTGAGTTCCTTCTCCACCATCCGTGTGGAAATGCCGAAGCGCTGGGAAATTTCCAGGTGCGGCGCCTCTTCCAGGCGCGCGGCAATAAAGATCTTGCGGCGCCGCGCCGGGAGTTCGTAGAGGGCCTTGAGCAGGGTCTGGATTTCCTTCTGGCCACCCACCACCCGCGAGGGGTCCTGGGCTTCGTCGGCGATCTGCAACAGCTCCTCGACCTCATCGCCGGTGAGCAGGCGGGCATCGGACTGGCGCCGGTCGGCGGCAATGTTCAGCGCCATGCGGTACAGGTAGGCATTGGGTTGCGCCAGGTTCGGCGGCTCTTCCATGCGGTCGACCCGCAGGTAGGTTTCGTGCAGGACGTCGTTGGCCAGGTCCTCGGACCCCAGGCGCCTGCGCAAGCGCACCCGAAAATCCTCGTAGGACGTCAGGAACAGCCTGACCATCGCACTGTGTCCGGTATTTTTCATACCCCGGAAGCTCCTTCCCATTCCTTGCAGTCCATGCGTTTCCCTGTCGTGTCCGGTATCAAGAGTAAGGTCAGCGGCTGGCGCAACGAGCTCGGTGCCTGGCGCTCGACCCGGGTCTGGGCCAGGCGCTGCACCAGCGCCTCATCCCGTTGCAGGTCGCCGGTGGAACTCACCAGGCGGCTGTGTTGCACCGCTCCGTCGCCGCCGATCCACAGTTGCAGCAAGGCGCGAAAGCTCCCCGGCCGAGTCAGCGCCGAGCCGCACAGGCTGCGTTCCACCGCCCGTTGCAGGGCGCTGGCGTAGCTGCTGTTGAGCCGCGCCGCACGACTGCCCGCCGCGCCGGGCTGCACGGCCGGCTGTGTGGCCTGCGGCACCTGCAGGGTGAAAGCATCGCTGCGGGCGTAGCGGGCCATCAGGCCACTGCCGGCCAACAACCGGCTCAGGCCTTCCCGGGCGCTGTAGTGACCGTTGATCCCCACCGAGCGCCGGCCCCGGGTCAGCTCCCGGTCCACCAGCACCGCCATCCCGGTGGCGCGGCTGAACAGCTCCAGGGCATCCGCCAGGTTCTGCGCCGGTATCTCCAGTGCCAGCAGGGCCTGTGAATCCACCCGCGGCGGCCCGCCGGGAGGGCCCTGGGCCCAGCCCGCCGGCATCCACAGCAGCAGCCCGAGCGCCACCACACAGGTCGCCAAGCCCCCGTGCAATGAAGTCCATCGCCCGACCTGCGCTCTGCGTCGCTGCACTGCGGTCCAATCCCTGAAAAGCGTCATCCTGAGGCCAGTTTATGAATCTGGTGTTACGGCCACGGCAAAAAAACCATCACTTTTTCAGGCCGGGCTTTGCACTACACTCGGCCGGCATCGAAGCCCGATTCCCCGGGCCAGCCAGGAGGCCAGGATGAAACGATTAAGCCGATACAGCGCAGCCCTGTGGCTGCTCAGCGCCCTGCCCTGGACGCTGCATGCCGAAGAAGCCAGCGAGGGCTGTGTGGAAGTCAGCGTCGGCGGCTACAAGGCCCCCGACTACAACTGCCTGAGCAAACAGATGGGCAACAACCCGGACGCAGTGAAGGCGGCCCAGGCCAACCAGCAGGCCCTGGAGGACCCGGTGAACAAGCGCCCACCGAACCAGGTCGGGCTCTCGACGCCGGCGGCCACCGGCGTGCGCATGGGCAACACCTTTGGCACCTCGGTCAAGCCGCAACGGCCCTGAACGGCGCCGTGGGCGGCCGATTGCCGGGCCGCTACCCGCCACCGGGCCCGTCCCAGGGCCCGCCTGGACAGCGGCGAAGGCAGCGAGCGACGGTCGCCCCGTGGCCAATCGCGCACTGCGCCGCGCCCCCTTGATCAGCCCCTGCCCGTATACCGGGCGTTAACCCCGGGCGCGCTAGATTGCCGAGCCTTGAACCCCGGTGCCGGCAACGGCCCCGAACACGGCGCGTGGATGGCGTTCGCCTGCCGGCCACCCTATCATTGCTGTTTTTTTGCGTGTTGGACGCATGGAAGACTATAAAAAGCTGATCCTGCAGCGCCCCTGCCAAAGCATTTTCCTGATTGCCCTCGCGCTGTTCATGGCGCTGCAGTACAAACCGGCAGTCCTCAACTACACCACGCGCTTCGTCGACTTTGCCGACTACATGCTGCAGCACGGCATGACGCTGTTCCCCATTGCCGACGATCTGCAGCCCTACCCCGACTACACCATCGCCAACACGGTGCTGGTCTATCTGGCGTCGCTGCCCTTCGGCCAGCTGTCCGTGCTGTCGATGGGCCTGCCCTTCTGCATCGCTGCGTCGCTGATGCTGGTGTTCATCTACAAGCTGGGGGCCCTGCATGAGCGCAAATGGGGCCTGTGCGGCGTGCTCTTTGCGCTGTTCACCTGGGCCTTCGTGGATAGCGTCAACTCCCTGGCCCTGGACATCTACCCCGCCCTGATCACCGCGGGCTGCTTCTACCTGGCCTACTCCGCCGACCTCAAGCAGCAACGCGGACGCCTGGCGCTGGTGTTCCTCGGCCTGATCCTGGGCTTTGCCCTGCGCGGGCCGATCGGCATGATCGGCCCGGCACTGGTGGTCGGCAGCTATTACCTGCTGAGCCGGCAGTGGCGAACCCTGGTCGGGTTCTCGCTGGTGAGCGGCCTGCTGTTCGCCGCCGGGGTCGCGCTACTGGCCTGGGCCGCCCACGTGCAGGGCGGCGATGCCTTCATGCAGCAAGTGCTGGAGATGCAGGGCCTGGGCCGGATCGCCAGCGATCACTCGCCGCGCTACTACTTCTATTTCAGCGCCGGGCTGATCACCTACAGCTTCACGGCGTTCTACGCCCTCTGCGTGATGGCCAGGAGCGGCCGCCAGTGGCTCGGCGCCCCGTCGCTGTCGGCGCCGCGCCTGCTGCTGCACCTGGGCGCCTGGTTCGTGGTGCTGATTGTGTTCTTCACTATCCCCAACTCGAAGAAGGCGCGTTACGTGCTGTCCATCACCCCGGCCATTTCCCTGCTGGCGGCCTACATCTTCATCGACCCCAACGGCCTGTTCAGCGCCACCCGCAGACGCCTGCTGCGCCTGTGCCTGAACCTGCCGGCCATCGGCGCGATCC
>NZ_VYKE01000269.1:0-3824 GCF_032424515.1 Pseudomonas sp. JV245A | reverse complement strand
GGGTGGCGTCGGCGGTGAGTACCAGGATCGGCAGGTAGTCGTTGGCCGGGATCCGTCGGTTGAGCTGTTCCAGTACCGCAAAGCCATCGAACTCGGGCATGTGCAGGTCGAGGATCACCAGGTCCGGCTCGAAGCTGTTGAACAGCTCCAGGCTGCGCAGCGGCTGGGTGCTGCTGAGGACGTTGTGCAGCCCTTCGCGGGCCAGCAGCTGTTCCATCAGGTCGAGGTTGGGGCGCTGGTCATCGATGATGAGGATGCGCAGATCGGCAGTCATGGGAGCTCCGGGAGACAGGCATCGAGGTGGGCGAAGAACACCGGGATGTGGATGGGCTTGGTCAGGATCGCCGTGGCCCCGGCGTCGAGCAGGGCGCGCCGGGTCGGTTCGCTGGCGTCGGCGGTGATCATCAGGATCGGGATGTCGGCCGTGGCGCTGGAGGCCCGCAGGCGTTGCAGCACCTCCAGGCCGGGCAGGTCCGGCAGGCTGACGTCCAGCAGGATCATCTGCGGCGCGTGCTGGCGGGCCAGGTCCAGGCCCATCTGGCCTTGCATGCTCGACAGCAGCTGGATGCCCGGGCGCCGTTGCAGCAGGGTTTCGATCAGCGCCAGGCTTTGCAGGTTGTCTTCGATGCACAGCACCTTGCCCTGGTAGCGGCTTGCGGGCTGTGGCGCCGGCACGTTCAGCGCCGGGGCGTTGCAGGGCGCCACGGCGGCTGCAGCGGCCAGGCGCACGAAGGGCAGCTCCAGGGTGAAGCAACTGCCGCTGCCCGGGTTGCTCTGTACGCCCAGGCTGCCGTCCATCATTTCCAGCAGGCTCCTGCTCAGGGCCAGCCCCAGGCCGGTGCCTTCGATCCTGGGGTCGGCGTCCAGGCGTTCGAAGGGCTTGAACAGGCGCTCCAGGCGCTCGGCGGTGATGCCGGCGCCGGTGTCGAGCACGCTCAGGCGCAGGCGTGATGCCTCGATCGCCACGTCGATGCTGACCCGGCCACCCGCGCGGTTGTACTTGATGGCGTTGGACAGCAGGTTGAGCAGCACCTGGATCAGGCGCTGGCGGTCGGCGATCACGCCGCTGTCCGCCGCCAGTTCCGGCAGCGGCGCCAGGGTGATGCCGGCGTCCGCGGCCATGGGTGACACCAGGGTCAGGGCTTCGTGCAGCACCGCCGCCAGGGCCATGGGCTCGACGTTCAGCGGCAGGCGCCCGGCCTCGATACGGGCAATGTCCAGCACCTCGTTGATCAGCCCCAGCAGGTGCTGCCCGGCCCGCAGGATATGCCCGACCTGGGGCCGCTGGCCGGCATTGGAATCCATGTCCAGCAGTTGGGCGAAGCCGAGGATGGCGTTGAGCGGCGTGCGCAGTTCGTGGCTCATGCGCGAGAGGAATTCGCTCTTGGCGCGGCTGGCGCTTTCCGCTTCCTCGCGGGCGGTGCCCAGGGCGATTTCCGCGGCACGGCGATCGGTGATGTCCCGGGTGATCTTGGAAAAACCGCGCAGGGCGCCGCTGGCGTCGTACTGCGCGGTGATCACCACGCTGGCCCAGAAGCGGCTGCCGTCCTTGCGACAGCGCCAGGCCTCTTCCATGTAGTGGCCGTGGGCGGTGGCCTCGCGCAGGGCCATGTCCGGGTGCTGGGGGCACTCTTCGGGCAGGTAGAACAGGGAAAAATGCCGGCCGATGATTTCCTGCTCGCTGTAGCCCTTGATCCGTTCCGCGCCGACGTTCCAGGTGGTAACCCGGCCTGCGGTGTCCAGGGCGAAGATCCCGTAGTCCTTGACCCCGTCGATGATCAGCCGCAGGCGTTCCTCGTTGTCGCGCAGGGCCCGTTCGCGCTCGGCCAGCAGTTGCCCGGCCTCCACCAGGCGCGTGCCCAGCTGGCCGATTTCATCCTGTTCCGGTGCTTGCGGGCGCAGCGGCTGGCCCAGGGCCAGGCGCTGGGCATTGCCCTGTACCTGCTGCACCCGGGTGACGATGCCCCGGGACAGCAACAGCACCGCGACGATGGCGCCGAACAGCCCGCAGCCGGCGGCCAGCAAGGTGGCGAACAGCAGGCGCATGCGGGTTGCCGCGGCGGCTGCGCTACGTTCGGCCAGCAGCGCATCCTCGCGCACGCGCATGGCGCTGATCTGCTCGCGCAGCACGTCCAGCACCTGCTTGTTGTCGATCAGGATCGCGGTCACCGTGGCGGCGTCGTCGCGGCTGCCGTTGCGCAGGGCCACCAGGCCGTCGAGCTTGGTGCGGATCAGCGGGGTGATGGTCTGCAGGTAGTCGCGCATGCGCGGGTCCTGGACATTCTGGTCCAGGCGTTGCAGCGCGGCCTCGATCTGCGGCCGGGCCTGGAGGTAGGCGGGCAAAAAGTCCTCGCGCCGGGTCAGCAGGTAGCCACGCACGCTGGCGGCGGCCTCGGCCAGGAGGGTGTGCACCGCCTGAATATCGCCCTGCACCAGCAACACCCGGCGCACGTCCTCCTCGGCGCGGGCGGTCTGGCGCTCGGTGCTGTAGATCAGCACCAGCGACAGCAGCAGGATCACCAGTGGCAGGGAGATCACCACCAGCGCCTTGCCCCGCAGCGGCAGGTCGGCCCAGCGCCGGGCGCTGAGCAGGTTCACGGCCACTGCCCGGCAGGTTGCGCCACCAGCCCCAGGGCCATGCCGCGCACCGCGGCCTGGGTGCGGTCGGCGGCGCCGAGCTTGCCGATCACCCGTTCCACGTGGGCCTTGGCGGTGCCGGTGGTGATGCCCAGCTTTTCACCGATCTCGCGGTTGCTGAAGCCGCCGGCCACCAGCCCCAGCACCTGGCGCTCGCGGGCAGTCAGGGCCTGAGCCTGGGGCGCCTGGCCGTTGCCGCGCTCGCTCATGCGCCGCAGCAGGCGGGCGCTGACCGCACTGTTGAGCGCCTCTTCGCCCCGGGCCACACGCTGCAGGGCGTCGAGCACCTCTTCGCGGCTGGCGTCCTTGAGCAGGTAGCCCACGGCGCCGGCGGCCATGGCGGCTTCCAGGTGATCGGGGCTGTCGTCCATGGTGAAGATCACCACCTTGACCTCGGGCTGGCGCTGTTGCAGCAGGCGCGCGGCCCCCAGGCCGTTGAGCAGGGGCATGCGGATATCGAGGATGGCCAGGTCCGGGCGCAGTTGCTCGCACAGGGTCAGGGCTTGCTCGCCATCCCTGGCTTGCCCCACCACCTCGAACTCCGGGTTGCCCGCCAGCAGGGCGATGAAGCCGGTGCGGGTGACTTCATGATCGTCCGCCAGGACCAGGCGTATCACCGCTGTCATACCGCGTGCTCCAAGGAGGGGACGGGGACGCGGGCGAGAATCCGCGTGCCGCTGCCGGGCCGGCTGTGGCAGGTGAAACGCCCGCCCAGCAAATGGGCGCGTTCCTGCATGGCCACCTGGCCCAACTGTTCGATGCCCTGGCCGGATGCCGGCTGGAAACCTGCGCCGTCGTCGCTGATGCCGAGCACCGCCTGGCCTGCTTCCAGGGCCAGGTTCAGGCTGACGCTGTGGGCCCGGGCATGCTTGAGGATGTTGTTGATGGCTTCCTGGGCGATGCGGAACAGGGCGATTTCCAGGGCCGCCGGCAGGCGCTCCGGGTAGCGCTGCTGCCAGTGCACCGCCAGCCCGGCGTCGCGCAGGCGGTCGGCCTCGCGGTCGATGGCCCGCAACAGGCCGAAGTCGTCCAGCACATGGGGGCGCAGGCCGCCGATCAGTTGCCGGCCTTCGCCGACGCAGCCCTGGGCCAGTTGCAGGATGGTCTGCAGTTCATCGTGCAGGGGCTCCGGCAGCGGCGGGCAGCGCCCGGCGAAACCCTGCAGGCGCTGGTGCAACCCGGCCAGG
>NZ_VYKE01000027.1:0-58141 GCF_032424515.1 Pseudomonas sp. JV245A | reverse complement strand
CCCGGCCAAAGTCGCACCGGACGTGGTGGCCACGGCCTTCGAACTGGCGAAGAAACTGCGCAAGGTGCCGGTGCGTGCCGGGGTCTGCGATGGTTTCATCGGCAACCGGATCCTCGCGGTCTACCGTCAGGCGGCGGACTACATGATGGAGGACGGCGCTTCGCCCTATCAGATCGACCAGGCCCTGCGCGACTTCGGCTTCCCCATGGGGCCCTTCCAGGTGGCCGACCTGGCCGGCGGCGATATCGGCTGGGCGACGCGCAAACGCAAGGCCGCCACCCGCAATCCCGACGCGCGCTACGTGCAGATTGCCGACCGCCTGTGCGAGCACGGCTGGTTCGGACACAAGACCGGCCGTGGCTACTACCTCTATGCCCAGGGCCCGCGCAGCGCCACCCAGGACCCGGAAGTCCTGGCCATCATCGACGCCGAGCGGGCCCGGGCCGGCATCACGCCCCGCCCCTTCGGCAACCCGGAGATCCTGCGGCGCTACATGGCGGCGATGATCAACGAAGGCGCCAACGTGGTGCACGAAGGCATCGCCCTGCGCCCCCTGGATGTGGACATCACCTTTATCCATGGCTACGGCTTCCCGCGCTATCGCGGTGGCCCGCTCAAGTACGCCGACCAGTACGGCCTGCCCCAGGTGCTGGCGGACATCCGCGAATTCGCCGAACAAGACCCGCTGTTCTGGAAAGCCTCGCCACTGCTGGAGCAGTTGGTGGAGCGCGGCGAGAACTTCGACAGCCTCAACCACAGCCATTGACTCAAGGAGCACGCGCCATGCGCGAAGCCGTCATCGTATCCACCGCACGCACGCCCCTGACCAAGGCCCACCGCGGCGAATTCAACATCACTCCCGGCCCGACCCTCGCCGCTTTCGCGGTACGCGCCGCCGTGGAACGGGCCGGCATCGACCCGGGGCTGATCGAGGACGCCATCCTCGGTTGTGGCTACGGCGAAGGCACCACCGGGCGCAACGTCGCGCGCCTGGCGGTGGTCCGCGCCGGCCTGCCCATCGGCATCGCCGGCACCACGGTGAACCGCTTCTGCGCCTCCGGCTTGCAGGCCATCGCCATGGCCGCCGGGCGTATCGTGGTCGATGGCGCCCCCGCCATCATTGCCGGTGGCGTGGAAAGCATCTCGCAGATCCGCGGCCGCGGCAGCGACGACCCGGACCTCGATCCCTGGCTCGTGCAGCACAAACCGGAGCTGTTCTTGCCGATGATCGAGACCGCGGACATCGTCGCCGCGCGCTACGGCATCAGCCGCGAGGCCCAGGACCGTTTCTCGCTGCGCAGCCAGCACAAGACCGAAGCGGCGCAACGGGCCGGGCACTACCGCGAGGAAATCATTCCCTGCACCACCACCATGGCCGTGACCGACAAGCAGAGCGGCGAGGTCAGCCAGCACCAGGTCACGGTGGACGCCGACACCTGCAACCGCCCGGGGAGCACTTACGAGGCCCTGGCCAAACTGGAACCGGTGCTGGGCCCGCAGCGCTTCATCAGCGCCGGCAACGCCTCGCAACTGTCCGACGGCGCCTCGGCCTGCGTACTGATGGAGGCCCGTGAAGCGGCCCGCGCCAACCTGCAACCGCTGGGCGTGTTCCGTGGCATGGCGGTGGCCGGTTGCGAACCCGACGAAATGGGCATCGGCCCGGTGTTCGCCGTACCCCGGCTGCTGGCCCGGCACGGCCTCAAGGTGGACGACATCGGCCTCTGGGAACTCAACGAAGCCTTCGCCTCCCAGGCGCTCTATTGCCAGCAGCGGCTGGGCATCGCCGATGAATGCCTGAACGTCAACGGCGGGGCCATCGCCCTCGGCCACCCGTTCGGCATGACCGGTGCGCGCCTGGCCGGCCATGTGCTGCTCGAAGGTCGGCGCCGCGGGGTCAAGTACGCCGTGGTCAGCATGTGCATTGCCGGCGGCATGGGCGCCGCCGCGCTGTTCGAAATCTATTGAGGACGCCGACATGGACCTGAGTTTCACCCCCCAAGAAGAAGCCTTCCGCAATCAGGTGCAGGCCTTCCTCGCCGAACACTTGCCCAGCGAACTGAGTGACAAGGTGGCCAATGGCGAACGCCTGTCCAAGGCCGACATGGAGCATTGGCATTCGACCCTCAACACCCGCGGCTGGCTGGCCAACCACTGGCCCGAGGCCTTTGGCGGGCCGGGCTGGAGCGCCGTGGAGAAATTCATCTTCGAACTCGAATGCGGCCTGGCCAACGCGCCGCGCATCGTGCCGTTCGGGGTCAACATGCTGGGCCCGGTGCTGATCAAGTACGGCACCCCACAGCAGCAAGACTACTGGCTGCCGCGCATCCTCGACGGCCGCCACTGGTGGTGCCAGGGCTATTCGGAACCCGGTGCCGGCTCGGACCTGGCGGCGGTCAAGACCACGGCCGTGCGCGACGGCGATCACTATGTGGTCAACGGCCAGAAGACCTGGACCACCCTGGGCCAGCACGCCAACATGATTTTCTGCCTGGTACGCACCGACCGCGAGGCCAAGCCCCAGGAAGGCATCAGCTTCCTGCTGATCGACATGGCCAGCCCCGGGGTCGAGGTGCGTCCGATCATCACCCTGGAAGGCGACCACGAGATCAACGAGGTGTTTTTCACCGACGTGCGGGTGCCGGTGGCCAACCTGGTGGGCGAGGAAAACAAGGGCTGGACCTGTGCCAAGTACCTGTTGACCTACGAGCGCACCAACATTGCCGGGGTCGGCTTGTCCATGGCCGCGCTGCAACGCCTCAAGCGCGTGGCAGCACAGCGCACCCGCAATGGCCGGCCGCTGCTGGAAGACCCGCAGTTCGCTGCACGCCTGGCCCGGGTCGAGATCGACCTTGAGAACATGAAGACCACCAACCTGCGGGTGATCGCAGCGGTGGCCGGTGGCGGCGCGCCCGGCGCGGAAAGCTCGATGCTGAAGATCTGCGGCACGGAAATCCGCCAGGAGCTCACCGCTCTGCTGCGCCGGGCCATGGGCCCCGCCGCCCGGGTCATGCAGGACGAAGGCGACACCGGGGCGATGGACCTGGGCCCGGCCTTCGCCAGCAGCGCGGCGGCGCAGTACTTCAACAATCGCAAGCTGTCGATCTTCGGCGGCTCCAATGAAATCCAGAAAAACATCATTTCGAAAATGATTCTCGGGCTCTGAGGGTGCGCACATGAACTTCGAACACAGCGCAGAACGGCGCATGCTCGGCGACAGCTTGAACCGCTTTATCGCCCAGCACTACAACCTGGAAAAACGCCAGCAGAGCCTGCAGTCAAGCCAGGGTTTCAACTCCGGGATCTGGCAGCAGCTGGCAGAGATGGGGGTGATCGGCGCCCTGTTCAGCGAAGCTGACGGTGGCTACGGCGGCGGTGGTTTCGACCTGGCCCTGGTCTTCGAGGCCGTGGGCCGCGGGCTGCTGGTGGAACCGCTGCTGGGCAGCGCGGTGCTGGCCGGGGACGCCATCGCCAGCGCCGGTAGCGAAACGCAGAAGATCGAGCTGGCGCAGATCATCGACGGCAGCCTGATCGCCGCCCTGGCCCATGACGAACCCGACAGCCACTACGAACTCAACCGGGTCGCCTGCCGCGCCGAACCCCAGGCCGACGGCTGGCGCCTGGATGGCACCAAGAGCCTGGTGCTGCACGGCGAGCAGGCCGGGTTGCTGGTGGTGTCGGCCCGCACCGCCGGGGCCATTGACGACAGCCAGGGCATTTCGCTGTTCCTGGTGCCCAGGGATACCCCGGGCCTGGAGATCCGCGGCAGCGCCACCCTCGATGGCGGCCCCGTGGCGCAGGTGCGCCTGAACCAGCTGCTTGTGCCGGGCTCCGCCCTGCTGGGCACCCTGCACCAGGGCCATGCCACCCTGGAGCGGGCCATTGGCCGCGGCGTGCTGGCGTTGTGCGCCGAAGCCCTGGGCGCCATGGAAGTGGCCAAAGTGGCGACCCTGGATTACCTGCGCACCCGCCAGCAGTTCGGCCGCCCGATCGGCAGTTTCCAGGCACTGCAACATCGCATGGCGGTGCTGCTGCTGGAGATCGAACAAGCGCGCTCGGCGGTGATCAATGCCGCCTCGGCCCTGGAGGCCGATCGCCTGGACCGCGAGCGCGCGCTGTCAGCGGCCAAGGTCAGCATCGGCCGCATCGGCACCCTGGTGGCGCAAGAATGCATCCAGCTGCACGGCGGCATCGGCATGACCTGGGAGCTGCCCCTGGCCCATTACGCCAAGCGGCTGGTGATGATCGACCATCAGTTGGGGGACGAGGATCACCACCTGCAACGCTACATCGCCCTCGGCAAGCAATAGGCCCCATGAATCGCGGCCCGGGCGGCCACCTGAGCCTGTCGCAAGGGCAGCAGGTGTCGCCGCCTTCCTTGCCCGGTGCGCAGCGCGCTGCCCGACGCTGCGCTCAATCCCCCTGCTGAACCCAAGCAAAGCCTGGCGCCGCATCAGCGCGGCGCCCGGCAAGGGCGTGTCCGAGGTCGACAACCGCTACCTGGAGGTCATGGAGACCCTGGCCTACCGCGGCCACGCCCTGAGCCTCATCCACAAGATCTGGTAGATCGCGAAAACGACGCTGCCGGCCATTGCCGGCAGCCTCCCCTTCCCACTTGCGCGTTACAGCAACCGGGTGCGCAGCTCCTGGCAGGCCTGCTGATACTCCCTGCCCAGGCGCGCCACCAAGTCTGCTGCGCTCGGTACGCCGTCAACCACGCCAATCCCCTGGCCGCAGCCCCAGATCTCCTTCCAGGCCTTGGGCTTGTGCCTGTCTGCGCCGAAGTTCATCTGCGAGGGATCGCTGCTGGGCAGGTCATCGGGGTCCAGCCCCGCGGCCACCAGCGAGGCCTTCAGGTAATTGCCGTGCACCCCGGTGATCAGGTTGGTGTAGACGATATCCTCGGCCGCCGACTGGCTGATCATCTGCTTGTAGCCCGCCACCGCGTTGGCCTCCTGGGTGGCGATAAAGGCCGAGCCGATGTAGGCCAGGTCCGCCCCCAGGGCCTGGGCCGCGAGGATCGAACGCCCCGAGGCAATGGCCCCGGAAAGCAGCAGCGGGCCATCGAACCATTGGCGGATTTCCTGCACCAGGGCAAACGGCGACTGGGTGCCCGCGTGCCCTCCGGCGCCGGCCGCCACGGCAATCAGGCCGTCGGCACCCTTGTCGATGGCCTTGCGCGCGAAACGGTTGTTGATCACGTCGTGCAGCACGATGCCGCCGTAGCTGTGCACCGCCTGGTTGATCTCGGGGCGCGCGCCCAGGGAGGTGATGATGATCGGCACCTTGTGCTGCACGCAGACCGCCATGTCCTGCTCCAGCCGGTCATTGGAGCGGTGGACGATCTGGTTCACCGCAAACGGCGCGGCGGGCCGCTGCGGGTGCAGCCGGTCGTGCTCGGCCAGGGCCTGGGTGATCTGCTCGATCCACTCCCCCAGGCGCTCGGCCGGCCGTGCGTTCAACGCCGGAAAGGAACCGACGATCCCGGCCTTGCACTGGGCGATCACCAGCTCGGGAGTGGAAATGATGAACAGCGGCGCGGCCACCACTGGCAGGCGCAAATGCTGGGTGAGAATCTTCGGCAGGCTCATGTTCGGGCTCCTGGGCAATCCAATGGGTAGTTCATGATTCGGCGACGACCGCAGCGACCTTGGGCACCCGGGCGATGCGCGCGGTCACCAGTACCAGCCCGCCCGCCAGCAGGTACATGACAATCCCCAGGTACATGCTCGACACATGGCCGCCGGTATGGCTGTTGATCACCCCGTTGAGCCAGGGTGTGACCGCCGGGCCGAGGTTGCCCAGGCTGCTGATGAAGGCAATGCCCCCGGCGGTGGCCGCCACCGACAGGTACTCGCTGACCAGGGCGAAGAAGATCGGCGTGCCGGCCTTGATCCCCACGTAGGCAAAACCCAGGGCCGTAACCGACAGCAGCAGGTGGCCGTTGAGCAAGGTGGTGACCGCCAGGCCGAACACCGCAATGGCCATGCAGCCGACGAAGTGCCAGCGCCGCTCCCGGTGCTTGTCGGAGTGCTGCCCGATCAGCACCATGCCGACGATCCCGACGATATTGGGGATCGCGGTGATCAGCCCGACCTGCAACAGGTCCTTGCTGCCCCAGCCCTGGATCAGGCTCGGCATCCAGAACACCAGCATGTAGGTGGCGCCCAGGAACATGAAATAGGCCGTAGACAGCAGGTAGATCCTGGGGTCGCGAAACATCTGGGCCAGGCTGTCCTGGGATTTGTCCCGGGCGTTCGCCAGATCCTGGGCCATGTCGGCGTCCAGCAGGCGCTTTTCCCCGGGGCTGAGCCAGCGGGCCCGGGCCGGGCTGTCCTGCAGATAGAAAAAAGCCACCACCCCCAGGACACTGGCCGGCAGCCCCTGGATCATGAACATCCATTGCCAGCCGTGCAGGCCGACCGCGCCATCCAGGTACTTGAGGATGCTGCCCGAGACCGGCCCGGCAATCAGCCCGGCGACCGCGGCGGCGGTCATGAAGATGGCGATCACCTGCCCCCGGCGCGGCGCCGGGAACCAGTAGGTGAAATACAGGATCACCCCGGGGAAGAACCCGGCCTCGAAGGCCCCCAAAAGAAAACGCAGAACGTAGAACTGCATCGGGGTGCTGACGAACATCATCGCCGCGGCCACCAGGCCCCAGCAGAACATGATCCGTAACAGGGTCTTGCGCACGCCGCTGCGCTTGAGCATCAGGTTGCTGGGCACCTCGAAGATGAAGTAGCCGATGAAGAAGATCCCCGCCCCCAGGCCATACACCGCATCGCCGAACGGCAGGGTCTGCTTCATCTGCAACTGGGCGTAGCCGATGTTCACCCGGTCCAAAAAGGCCACCATGTAGCACAGCATCAACAGCGGCAGCAGGCGCCAGCGGATCCTGGCGTACAGCGTGTCGAGCTGCCGGGCATGCTCGGGTGAGGCGTGGGGATCCTGGACCGTTATTGTTGTTGTAGTCATTGTCGTCTCCGACGCAGTCGCGGGTTGGCCCGCCTGGGAAATCACTCTTCAGCTATGGGTCGCCTCGCGATCCTGGAGCACGCGCCACATCACCTTGCCGGAGCCGGACTTGGGCAGGCTGTCGACGAACTCCAGCACCCGCGGCACCTTGTAGGCGGCCATGTGCTCGCGCGCCCAGGCGATGATCTCTTCGCTGGCGGTGCGGCCCCGGGCCTCGCTGCGCAGCACCACCAGGGCCTTGACGCTTTCCCCGCGGTAGGCGTCCCGGGTGGCGATGACACAGGCTTCGTGCACCGCCGGGTGCTTGAACAGCAGCGCCTCCACTTCCGCCGGCCAGACCTTGAAGCCGCTGCTGTTGATCATTCGCTTGAGGCGGTCGGTGAGAAAGAAATAGCCCTCCTCATCCATGTGCCCCAGATCGCCGGTGCGCAGGAAACGCTTGCCCTCGAACTCGACGAACGCCGCCTCGGTAGCTTCAGGGTTGCGCCAGTAGCCGTTGAACAGCATCGGGCCAAAGGTGATGATTTCCCCCACCTCGCCGGGTGCAAGTTCCTCCAGGGTGCGCGGGTCCACCACCCGTGAATCGACGCCAAAGAACGGCATGCCCAGGCATTGCAGCTTGGCCCGCTCAGGGGGGTTGCCATGGCTGGCGGCGGCGGTTTCGGTGAGGCCGTAGCCTTCGAGAAAAGTCAGGCCGAACTCCTGGCGCAGGCGCTGCGCCACCGCCTCGGGCATCGCCGCCCCGCCACCGTTGATATGCACCAGGCTCGACAGTTCGAAGTCCTGGTAATGGGGGCTGGCGAACAGGTCGATGACCATGGTCGGGATGCAGGTCCAGTGGGTCACCCGGTACCGCGAGATCAGCCGCCCGGCCAGTTCCCGATCCCAGCGCGGCATGATCACCGTACTGGTGGCGTCGAACACCGCCCGCAGGACAAAGCACACCAGGCCGGTGATGTGGAAGAACGGCACGACCCCAAGGCCCACCGACTCCACGGTGGATTGGGTCCAGCTGCCGCTGACCGCGTTGCTCATCAGGCTGCGATGGGTGTGCATGCAGCCCTTGGGATGGCCGGTGGTGCCCGAGGTGTATTGCAGCAGCGCCAGGTCATCAGCCTGGGCAGTGTGCGGGCCGGGGCAACGTGCCTGGGCCAGGGCCTGGTTCCAGCGCTGGTAGCCCTCGGGCAGCGGTGGCTCGCTGCGCAGCCAGGCATCGATCTCGGCGCTGGCGACCTCCGCCGGGTGCATGTCCGCCGGCGCCGGCATGGCATCGCTGTAGCGGGTCACCAGGACCCGGTGCAGTCGCTGCTCGGGTTCGAGGCTGGCATTCGCCGCCTGGGCGATGGGCGCCAGGTCCGCGGCGCAGATCAGTACCCGCGCCTGGGCATCGCCGAGCTGGTAGCTCAGCTCTTGCACCTTGTTCATCGGGTTGATCGGCACCAGCACCGCATTGGCCCGCAGGATGGCGTAGCAGGCGATGATGAATTGCGGGCAGTTCTGCAGGTACAGCGCCACCCGGTCACCGGGCTCGACCCCTTCGCCCTGCAACCAGCCGGCCAGCGCCAGGGCCTCGGCCTGCAACTGGGCAAAGCTCAGCGTGTGGCCGAAAAACCGGTAGGCGACCTTGTCCGGGTAACGCCGGGCCGCCACCTCCAGGTTGAACCAGAGCGAGGTGGCCGGCACCGACAAGGCCAGGGGCAGGCGCTTGGGCCAGACACGGTGATGGGGGCGCTGGGTACGAGCGGTGGACATGGAAGACTCCTTCAAGCCCGGGAATGATCGAGGGAACAGCCATGGACAGCGTCATCCGGTGCCGGCTGGCCAGCCAGGCCGCACGTTGGTGGGCCACCGCCCCGGGTCGATCCTGCCCCATGCGGGGCGTGATTTTCAACCACTTATATTCCGCTGTGCGAAATAACATTCCATATTGACCGTTAGAATATTCGCTGACATCCTGCATTTCAACGAGCCATTTGCCCTGCGAAACACAATCAGAACAATCACTGCTGCCTGGCCACGGGAAACACCTGCCCTCCAGGACACCCGACCGGGACTGACCCAAGAGCCATCGCCCATGAGTGCCGTACCCGAAGTTTCGATGCTGCAAGGCCTGTTCAGCGGATTCGCGGCCCATCTCGGGTTGAACCTGCGGGAATACCAGCAGGCGCAAACCGTTATCGCGGTCACCGTCCAACCTCATCACCTCAACCAGGCCGGCAATCTGCACGGCGGTGTCATCGCCTCCCTGGCCGACACCGCCATGGGCATGAGCGGCACCTGGCATGCCGACCCCGCCCAGTGGCGGCTGGCCCTGACCCTGTCCCTGAACATCAACTACATGGCCGCGATCCCACCGGCCACCGAGGTCCGGGCCGTGGCCCGCCTGCGCGGCGGCGGGGCCAAGATCTTCATGGCCAGCTGCGACCTGCTGGATGCCCAGGACCGCCTGCTGGCCAGCGCCGAAGGGGTGTTCAAGCGCGGCCGCCTGCGCGCGGCAGCCACTGAGGTTATGGCGTGCCCTTGATTGGCCGGTGATGGCGTCAGGAACGGAATCGGGTTTCGTCAGGGAATCGCAGATTTCAATTGCGGCGGTTCCGGGATAACATTTTTCCTTTGTTTCCACGAATCCGCTGCGTGGTCAACCGGCATTGCGCCCGGCACCAGCCCCTACCGGAAGACCCCATGCAAGACCCGAACGACTCCCCGGAACAAGCGCCCAAAGACCGTAAGTTCGTCGAAGCCCTGGCCCGAGGCCTGGAAGTCCTGCGGGCCTTTACCCACGGTCACGCGGTACGCGGCAACCAGGACATCGCGCGCATCACCGGCCTGCCCAAGCCCACGGTGTCGCGCCTGACCTACACCCTGACGCAGCTGGGCTACCTCAAGTACAACCAGGACCTGGAGAAGTACCAGCTGGATTCAGCGGTACTGGCCCTGGGCTACGCCTACTCCGCCAGCCTGCGGGTGCGCCAGCTGGGCAAGCCGTTCATGGACGAGTTCTCGCGCCGTACCAACACCACCGTCAGCCTGACTTGCCGCGATCGCCTGTCGATGATCCACGTCGACAGCAGCCGCCCGCCGGAAGTTGCCAGCCTGCGCATGGAGCCCGGGCTGCGCCTGCCCCTGGCCACCAGCGCCGCCGGGCGCGCCTACCTGGCCGCCACGCCGAAAATCGAGCGTGACCATCTGTTGGGGGAAGTGGCGAAAAAGCTCGGTGATGAATGGCCTGCCCTGGAAAAATCCCTGGAAGACTCCTTCCGTGAATACGAAGAGTTCGGCTTCTGCCTGTCGCTGGGCGAGTGGGACCGCAACGTCAACGGTGCCGGCGTGCCACTGCGCCTGGCCGACGGCAGCATCATGGCCCTGACCTGCGGCGCCCCGAGCTTCCAGCTGTCCAGCGAAAAACTCGAAAGCTCCCTGGCCCACCAACTGGTGATGCTGGCACGGGACCTGGAAAGCCTGGGCGTCTGAGGCAGGCCATAAAAAACCCCTGATCCGCGATGGATGCAGGGGTTGGTTTCAAGGTTGCCCAAACGCCAGCCAATCGAAAGTGCCCAAGGGCAGGACACTCCATCGATGCTGAAGCAGGCAGCCGATTCCGGACACGCCCTGGGTTGCCAGGGCATATCCGAAGTGGGCAAGTGCCTCTATCGACGGCCGGGGGCGATTCAGTTGCCCATCACCCCCTGGTTGAAGTCGGCCGCCTGACTGAATGGGCGGTCGTAACCCAGGCTTGCGTAGTTGGGCGCAATCACCTGGATATTGCCGAAGGATGCGGACTGGCGAATGTCACCCAGGTCCACCCCCGCCAAGCCGCCAAGCCGTGCATCCCGGCTGCCTGAAACCTCACCACTGGCAAGCGCGTTGACGATCCGCGCGTTGTTCTGCCCCACCAGGCCACCGACCACGCTGTAACTGCCCCCGGAGACATTGCCCTTGGCCGAAGCGGTGTCGATAAGGCTGTCACCCTTGAGAACGCCATGCGTACCCACCAGGCCGCCCACCGCGCTCTTGGCGCCAGCACTGGCATCACCACGGGCTTCCACCGACTTCAGGTCCCCGGCGTTGTAGCCGATGAGCCCGCCGACATGGCTTTGGTCCTTGCCCACGACGTTGCCCCAGGCCGTTGAGTTGGCAACCAGCCCGCCCACGTTGTAGCCGACCAGCCCGCCCACGTTGCTGTTGCTCGCGCCCTGGACCAGGCCGAAGGCCTCGGCAAGGCTGATGTGGCCGTCGATGTTCTGCCCCACCAGACCACCGATGTGCAGGCTGCTGCCGCCATTGACCGAACCACTGGCCGTGACGTTGTGCAACGTGCTGTCCTGGTTCAGGCCCACCAGGCCACCGGCCGTGGCAAAGTTCTTGCCCAGCAGCCCGCCGCTGGCGACAGAGTCACTGATGCGGCCCGACTCGTTGCGCCCCACCAGGCCGCCGGCATGGCTCGCGCCATTGCCCGAGACCGCCGTCGAAGACTGGGAACCCTCGATGCGGCCGCCCTGGTTGTAACCCACCAGGCCACCCAGGTTGGTGCCCTTGTAGCTGTAGCTGTCACCACTGGAAACCGTTCCAGAACTGGAGGAACCGGCAATCAGCCCTTGATGATTGACGCCCACCAACCCGCCCACACCGCCCACACCGCCCTCGGCGTTGCTGGCGATGCTGGCGGTGAGCCGGACATCGGCGCTGCTGTTGGTCACGGTGCCGCCACTGCCCGCCACCTGACGGTTTTCGCCCACCAGGCCACCGGCCGCCGAGGTAAAGCTATTGCCCAATACCACACCGGCCACCGACGACGCGTCGATGGAGCCACCGGCGTTGCTGCCCACCAGGCCGCCGACCAGGTTGTCCTGCCGGCCCTTGGCATTCACCCGCAGTTTGCTGGCACTGACGTTGGCGATTTTCCCGCTGTTGCGCCCCACCAGGCCACCGACGGCACTGCTACCGGTGGTGGACGTGGCGCCGTTGATGGTCATCGAGGCCAGCTTGAGGTTGCCGATGCTGCCGGACGAACTGGCGAACAGCCCGCCGTCGGTGCCGTTGCTGTTGACCGTCAAACCGCTGAGGGTGTTACCCAGGCCCTCGAAGACGCCGCTGAAGGTTTGCTGCCCACCGATGGAGGTCAGGCGTGCACTGCTGTCGATGGAGTTGCCCAGCACGTAGCGGCCCGCCAGATCCTGGTCGATCGCCTGCAACTGCGTGGCGTTTTGAATGACGCTGTAGGCTTCGCCGTTGGCATCGAAGCGGGCGCCGTTGCCGGACAGGGTGACGCCGCCATTCTGGCCCAGCGCAAAGTTGCCGCCATGGTTCAGCCCGAGGCTGCTGTTGCTGCCGCTCAGCGTCAGCTGACGATTGAGCTTGATGTCCCCCTGGGCGTTGAGTTCCACCCGGGCATTGGCGCCACCGGCAAACAGGCTGTCATCCAGGCGGATGTCCTTGGCCGAAGAGAGGGTCAACTGGTTGCCACTGAACCAGAAGAGCCCGTTTTCCACCGCCACGTCGCCCTTGCCACTGGCCAGTTCGATATGAGTGGTTGCCAGGTTGCGCGACAAGGTGTCGGCATGGGCAGTGTTGCTCTTGGCGGTGAGGAAGGAGCCCACCTTGACTTCGTTGCTGGCGATCTTCCAGGTGCCCGTCTGGCCATCCCTGGCCTGGGTGTCGACCTTGGTCGTCAGTTGCACCCGAGTGTTGGCGCCCCGGGTTTCGATCACCCCGCCATCGCCCTTGCCGTCCAGCGCACTGGCGCGCAGCGAGCCATCGACGCTGACCACGCCCACGTCGCCGCCATCCAGGGTAATGCGCCCGGCCTTCTGCGACAGGGTGTTGGCTTCGACGGTGCCCTGGTTGTTGACCACCGTCTGCAGCATGGAGCTCGCGCTCTTGGCGGTCATCAGCACCTGCCCGCCATCGGCCTTGAGCAGGCCGGTGCCGGTGTTGTGCACCAGCGCGTTAAGCGCTGCGCTGTCGACATGCAGGTCCAGCAGTTGGTTGTCATCGAAGCTGACGGTGAAGCCATCGCCTGCGGCCAACGCCACACGGCCGTTCTGCGCCTTGATGGTGCCCTGGTTGGTCACCCTGGCCCCGAGCAGCGCCACGCCACCGCCGTCAGCGGCAGTGATGGAGCCCTGGTTGACCACCTCGGCTGCCGAGGTGCCGGCGAACTTGTAGTTGCCGGCCTTGAAATCGGCATCGCTGATATCCCGGGTCGAAGCCACCAGGCCACCGACATTCACCTGAGCGCCCTGGCCGAACACCACGCCGTTGGGGTTGATCAGGAACACCCGACCATTGGCGTTGATCTGCCCGTGAATCTGGCTGCCATTGACACCCACGACCCGGTTCAGGGCGATCGAAGTGCTGGTGGGCTGGTTGAAGGTCACCGACTGACCGTTCTGCACGTTGAAATCCTTCCACTGAGTGACCAGCTTGTCCGTCTGCTGATTGATGGACATGTGCTGGCCCTGGGTATGGAAATCGGCACTGCCGGACACCACCTCCCCTCCCGTGGGCAAGGCAAACGCCGAAGGCAACCCGGTCAATGCCAACAGACTGGCAACTGCCACCACCAGGCCCTTGCCGGAGCCGGCACGCCGACGCCGGGCGCCTTCGTGAGTGACGTTCCAGCAGCCCTGGGCCTGGTTCCATACCAATGCATAGATCTTGTTCATGAAAACTCCATATCGATTTATCTACGTACTGCAAACCTTTGCAGCACGGCACTGCCGCTGAAGTGCGCGCTAGGCCTTCAAACTGGACGACGGTGTTGGGTAGAACTTGCCCACGGACGGCCCGGCTCAATGAGCGGTCGCGATCATGGGAAGGTAAAAGTGAACTCTGCAGCCCCGTTGGCAGCCCCTCCGGCGTGAACCTCCTGGTCATTGCCGATGCGGATGTAGCTGGCTCGCAGGGGAATGCTTGCGCCATCGCCGATGCGCTGCATCTCGTAGCTCTGGCCGCTGTACTCGATGCGCTCCGAGGTCAGCCCATTGGTCATGACAATGCCGAACCCGCGGGTGGTGGAATCGATCAGGCCCAGCACGCCCTTGACCGCAGAGCCCCCTGACTTGTCGATAAAGCTGACGCGAGGCCGGGCCTGCATCGAACAGCGGCTCAACCCGATGCTGAAGGGAACCTCGGGCGAGGTGGCATTGACCTGGGGAAAGTCCGCCAGGGAGAAGCGCCCCAGGCGCACGCCGATCTCCTTGTAGGCTTCCACCACACAGGTCTTGGGCAGCTCGATGTCCATGTTGAAGTCCAGGCCGCCCATGACCAGGCTCTTGCGGCAGCTGTAGGTCAGCGGCGGGCTGAGCTTGCCCAATTGGGATCCCAGGGTTGATTCGTTTTTTTCCAGGTCGTACGCATACAACTGCAGGTAGGACGAGCCTGTTACCTGGGTCACTTTGAGAGTGCCCGTGGGCAACTGATCCGGCGGTACGGTCAGGATCAGCGATTGAATAATCTGGGTGACCATGGTCTGAGCGGGTAAACCGCTCTCGTAGATCAGGTCATCATTTTTTTCCAGGACAATGGGAGAAGTGACCTGGGTCACTCGTATTCTCTCCCGCCCTTGCGGAGCTACGTCCAGTCGCAGGCCAATGCCGGCGACATCGGTAGGCGCGGCGTCATCGGTCTGCGGCGTACCGGGGCTCCAATGTCCGGCGGTCACCAGCTCCCGCGGTTTCCCGGAGATCGCCAGGTTGAAACTGGTATGCAAGGTCACCGTACGCTCCCACAACACGGTTCCCACCGGGGTATTGGTGTTCAACGGGTTGACCAGCCTCCAGGGGGAACCGGCCTTGCTGCTGAGGTTGCAATCCCTGGCATAACCGTTCAACGAGGCCGCTTGCGCCTCTGCGCCGCCCCAGCCGCAAAGCACCCCTGCGAGCATGACGCCATGAACCCACAGGGGCAGCGGTCTGCAATCGGCTACAAGCCTCAGCCATTGGCGAATCATCTGTCTTTCTCCCTGTCTGCGCCTTGGTGATACCGCCCATGACAAGGGCAGCGTTCTGCACAAACGAGATGGATTGCCCAACAGTGGCCGGCTGCTCGCGGCCACCCCTAAAAAAGATCATCAAGGAACGAGACAAGCAGGTACCCGCCAGCAGCCGGAACCCGGTGCGCCAGGCGCACCGGGGGCAACTGCCATTCCTCGGATCAGTGGTTGTGGATCATCAGTTGCGAATGTCGCCCTGGTTCAGGCCGACCGCGGGTACCTGAGTCGCCAGGCCCAGCGCCGTGTTGTTGCGCATGTCGCCGTAGTTGACCCCGACCAGGCCGCCGTAGGTCTGGGCGTAGTTCGACACGAACTTGACGTTGCCGTAGGCCACGGAGTTGCGCAGATCGCCCATGTTCAAGCCGACCAGGCCACCCAGGCGGGCATAGGTGCCGCCGCTCACCTGACCATTGGCCAGGGAGTTGGTGATGAACGAATTGTTCTGGCCGACCAGGCCACCCACCGAACTCTGGCTACCGCCCACCACATTGCCTTTGGCCGAGGCACTGTTGATCCGGTGATCGACAAAGTCGCCGTTGGTCCCCACCAGCCCGCCGACAAAGCTGTTGGCGCCGCCGCTGACGTCACCGCTGGCCTCGGCCGAACTCAGGTCACCGTCGTTGTAGCCCACCAGGCCGCCGACGTAGCTGAGGTTGCCGCCGCTGACCTTGCCACGGGCCACGACATATTCGGTGTTGCCACCAAAGTTGTGCCCGATCAGGCCACCGATGTTGCCGCTGGCTCCGCCGACCACATCACCTGTCACTTCAGCCCTGTGGATCCGACTGTTGTCGTTCTTGCCCACCAGCCCGCCGACGTTGGCACCGGTCGAATCGCTGACCTTGCCTGTGGCCTCGACGTTATTGAGCTCGCTGTTCTGGTTCCAGCCCACCAGGCCACCGGCAGCCACGGAGCCCGCCCCGACCACCGCGCCACTGGCGCTGGAGTAGACGATAGCGCCGTTGTTGTTGAAGCCCACCAGGCCGCCGATACGGCTGGCGGTGTACCCCCAGACGCCGACCGAGGAGCTGGCGCGTTCGATCCTGCCACCCTGGTTGTAACCCACCAGGCCACCCAGGTTCGGGTCCTGGACGTAACGGTTGAACCCGGTACCGACGGTGCCAGCACTCGAAGAGTCGCTAATCAGGCCGCCCTTGTTGACGCCTACCAGGCCGCCCATGCCGCCATTGGTGGTGACCTGCATGGTGCCCAGCACCCGCACGTCGGTGGTGCTGTTGGTAATGGTGCCGAGGCCAGTCGAAGCGACGTTGTTTTCCCCCGCCAGCCCACCGACGGCGGAGGTGTTGGCATTACCGGTCACCGTACCGGCCATCGAGCCACGATCGATGGTGCCGCCGGCGTTGACACCGACCAGGCCGCCGACAATGTTGTTCTGGTTGCTGTTGGCGAAGACGTTGAGGTTGGTGCCACTGACGTTTTCGATGCGGCCGGTGTTTACGCCGACCAGACCACCGATTTTGCCGAAGCCTGCGTTGGAGGTGGCACCGTAGATGTTCATCGACGCCAGCTTGAGGTTGCTGATGGTACCGGACGAGCGGCCGAACAGACCGCCGTAAGGGCCGTCGGTATTGACCGTGAAACCACTGATGGTATTGCCCAGGCCGTCGAAGATCCCGTTGAACTCTCGACTGCCACCAATGGACTTGATGCTGCCGGTGCCCTTGATGTCGTTGCCCAGCACATACAGGCCGTCGAGGCTGGTACCGATCGCCTGCAATTGCGCGGCGTTCTGGATCACCTTGTACAGGTCGCCATTGGCGTCGAACCAGGCGCCACTGCCGGACAGGGTGACCTGGCCCTTCGGCCCCAGCGCGTAGCTGTTGCCGTAGTCCAGGCCCAGGCTGCTGTTGACCCCGGTCAGCGCTACTGCACCATTGATCTTGATGTCCCGATTGGCATTGAGTTCGATACGGGCGCCCGCACCGCTGCTCTTGAGGTTCTTGTTGAGGCTGATGTCCTGGGCCGAGGCCACGCTCAATTGATTGCCGCTGGCCCAGGCGATATCACCATCGATCGACACGTTGCCGGCCTTGCTGTTCAACTCGATGTTGGTGGTAGCCAGGTTGTGCGACAGGGTATCGGCATACACGGTGGTTTCACCGGGCGTGGAGGTCGGATTGACCGTGACGTCCGAAGAGCTGATCTTCCAGGTCCCGGCCCGGCCATTGTTGGCCAGGGTGTTGACCCGGGCGGCCAGTTGCACCTTGGTGGTGGCGCCCTTGGTTTCCACCACGCCGCCATCGCCGATGGCAGTCAGTGCGTTGGCGCTCAGCGAGCCGCCGACGTTGACCACGCCGACGTCACCGCCGTCCAGGGTGATCTTGCCGGCCTTGCGCGACAGGGTGTTGGCTTCGATGGCGCCCTGGTTGTTGACCACGGTCTGCAGCATCGAGCCTGCGCTCTTGGCGGTCATCAATACCTGCCCGCCGTCGGCCTTGAGCAGCCCGCCGTTGCTGACCAGCGCATCGATCGCCGCGGCATCGACTTTCAGGTCCAGCAGGTTGTTGCTGTCGAAGCTGACGGTGAACTCGTTGCCGCCACCCAGGGCCACGCTGCCCTTCTGCGCCTTGATGTCACCTTCGTTGCGCACGGTCTTGCCGATCAGCGCCACGCTGCCGCCATCGGTGGCGGTAATCATGCCGTTGTTGACGACTTCAGCCTGCGAGGTCCCGGCGAACTTGTAGTTGCCGGCGGTGAAGTTGGCATCGGTGATGTTCTGGGTCGAGGCCACCAGGCCACCGACGTTGACCTGGGCGTTGTTGCCGAATACCACCCCGTTGGGGTTGATCAGGAACACCTGGCCGTTGGCATTGATCTGCCCCTGGATGTTACTGCCATTGACGCCAATCACCCGGTTCAGGGCCACCGAGGTCTTGGTCGGCTGGCTGAAGGTCACCGTCTGGCCACGGTTCACGCTGAAGTCGTTCCAGTTGGTGATCAGCTTGTCGGAGTGCTGGTTGATCGACATCTGCTTGCCATTGTCGAACGTCAGGATGTCCGCCGTGCCGGAGACCACCGTGCCTCCCGTCGGCAACGCGAAGGCCACAGGCAGAACACCAATGCCCAGCAGCCCGGCCACCATCACCACCAGGCCCTTGCGTGTTCCGGAGCGGCGACGACGGCGTGCGCCCTCGTCGGTCACACTCCAGCAGCCCTGGGCCTGATTCCACACCAATGCATAAACCTTATTCACGTTGACTCCTTATCTACTTATTAACGCCCTGCAACCTATGCAGGACGGCACCACCTCCGAAGCACACGCCGGCCTTCAGAAATACTGTGTCGCGCTGGCCCAGATCCGCGGCGTGCGCTCGGGCCCGCTGCCTTCCTGGTTGTTGTCCAGGGCCCAGGCACTGGTCACGCTGATCTGTTGCGAAGGACCGCTCCAACTGGCACCCACACCGGCGCCCGACAACTGGCGGCGGTTCTCGTCGTGGATCCAGGGGCTCTTGTTGACCTGCACCGCGCCGTGATCGACAAACGCCTTGAGCTGCCAGCGCGGGGCCAGGAGAAAGCGCAGTTCCAGGCTGGCCTGCCAGCCCTGGTCGCCACTGCCGCTGCCCTGGGGATAGGCGCGCACATCGAAGGGGCCGCCGATGCCGAATTTTTCCGAGCTGTCCAGGTTGGTCGAGGACCATTGGCCGTTGAACTGGCCATAGAGCTGAAAGCGCGGGCTCAGGTACTGCAGGCGCGCGGCATTGAGGTTGAGCTTCTGAAAGCCACCGTTGGTGCCGGCCGTGAAATGGTCGCGCCACTGGTCCATCGGGTCGTCGATGCTCAACCGGCCACTGCCGTAGGTGAGGTAGAAGAAGTTCTGCCCGCCGCCGAGCAGGCTGTCCTGGGAGTTGCCGTTGAGGCTCAGGCTCCACAGTTCCACATGCTTCTGGCTGCTGACTTCGAACAGGTCGATGTCGTCGCGCAGGCGCTTGTCCTCGTACTGCAACTGGGCGCTGAGATCGAAGGTGCGGCTGCGGATCAGCGGCTGAGTGATGAAGACACTGCCGATGCTCGCCTGGCCGTGGGCCTCCAGCACCTCGAAGTCCCGGCTCAACTCGTAGTTCATCCGCGAATAGGCCACGCCCACACTGGTGGACCAGGGGCCCAGGGGAAGCTTGTAGGCGGCGCGGTAGTAACGCTGGTCCTCGTCGCTGCCGAGCAGGCGCAGGTTGAACTGATCGCCCAGGCGCAAGGGGTTGTTGAGGTTGAGGCTGCCCCCGAGGCGGTATTCGCCGGTGTAGTAGCCGCCGAAGTTGTCGGCTTCCAGGGTGCCGCTGGCCCAGGGCCCGGGCTGCGCATTGACCAGCAGGTCGGTGGTGCCGCGCTGCTCGCCGGCACTGAGAGTGCCCTTGACCCGGACCCCGGGAAGGTCGCTCAACAGCAGCAGGCTGCGTTCAAGATCTTCACTGCGGACCGCGGTATCGCTGTGCAGTGACGACAGCGGGCCTGTGATCACCGAGTTCAGGGCCCGGGACTGGTTGTTCACTTGAATACGACCATAGCGACCTTCCATGACCTCGATACGCACCACGCCGTCCTCGATGTCCTGGGCCGGCAGGAAGGCCCGGGCCAGCATGTAGCCCTGGTCCTGGTAATAGGTCGTCAGGCGCTCGGCGGCCGCGCGCAGCTGGTTCAGGTCCAGCTCCTGGCCCTTGAGGTCCGCCAGCAGGGCTTGCAGCGTCTCGTTGCTGAACACCTGGTTGCCGACGATCACGAAGTCGTTGACCTGCAAGCGGATGCCGGAGGTGTCCGGAGCCTGGGCAGGGGCGCTCGGCGGCTTCGCCGGCAGGTCCAGCTCCGGTGCCGGCTGCTCCGGCAAGGCCGGTTGCGTGGCCTGGATGTCGCGCATCGCCTGCCCGGCGTTGGGCACATACACCGCGGCAGCCGCCACTGCGGGCAACATCAGCAGCAAGCCCAGGCAGCCCCCGGACAATCGCTGCCAGCGCCGTTCAAGGCCCCCCGCAAGCAGGCTGTTCGATGACTTGCCCAAGGCAACTTCAGTCTTGTATCCGCGCACTTCCACTCAGCGTCTCCCCGCTGTCAGTTGCCACTTGGTAATGAACCACCGCCTGATCCGGGGTAATTCCCTGCATATCGGGCAGGGCGATCCGCGCCGAGCCGAAGGGCTCCACGGTGATCCCCTGCAATGTGATTGATCGATTGCCGCTGCCCAGCGCCACCTCAGCGAAGGACACGTAGTACGGGGTCGGGTTGCCGGCCAGCAGCGCCGCGCCGCCCGCCCCCGCCGCCACAAGGCTCCAGCGCAACTGGCGGACCGCTTCGTCAGCCTTGCCGGACAAGCCCTGGGGGCGGTACAGCAGCTTCATGCGCATGCGCGATGCCAGCCGCAGCAAGTCGTCCTTCGCGGCCGCCAGGGGCGGTACTTCGAGAAAGTTGATCCAGAACACCGACTCCCGATCGCCGGGTAATGGCTCGCCGCTGTAGCGCAGGACCAGGGCTGCGTTCTGCCTTGGCTCGAGCCGGGAGATGGGTGGCGACAGCACGAACGGCACCACCAGGGCGCTGGGGTCGACCTCGGCGTCGCCCTTGTCCAGCCAGGCCTGCAACAGGATCGGCGCACGGCCGCTATTACCGACCCGGATGCTGATGGCCGGCTTGCCGGCGGGATAGATGAACCGTGTGCCGACAATCGACAGGTCGGCCTGGGCCCAGCCGCTGGACAAGGCCAGCAGCCCCAGCAGCCACCGGCAACCACGCAGGGAGCAAAGACGGCCATATCCGCCTTGATGGTCCATCAAGGCCGCTCCTCTACGGAACCTGCCGGCATCGCCCGGCAGGGGCGCTGAAGCACCACATAGCCCGTGGCGGAGGCCGTATCGCGGGGCGGCAACTGGTAGTCGATCAGGCACTGCTGATTCGGCTCCTGGCCCCATTCCACGCGAATCGTGCCCTGGTCCTGCTCGGTACGCAGCACCAGGCGGCTGCCCTGGCCCACCGCCCCCAGCTCGGCACCGTCCTGGGCATCGACAGCCACGGCAGCAAACGGCAACTGCTGGCCATCGGGCTGCTGGCTGTCGATCAGCACCGCACGCGCCCTGCGGGTCGGGTACGAAAGCATCACCACCGCCCCCGCCACCGGCGCCACATGGCGTGAGCTGAGCAGCAGCTCGACGTCGTCGGCAACGCCAGTGGGGTCGATGTCCACGGTGTTCAATTGATAGGGGCTCAGGCTGGAGACCACGGCATAGCCGCTTCCATCCACCCGCGTATCGGCATAGCCGACCCGGGCGCCCTTGGCATCGGGAGCATGCACCAGGCCCGTGGTTTCACTCAGGGTCTGGGCGAAGGTCAAGCCACCCGAATGCAGCACCATCCCCCCGGAAGCCCCCAGAGACTGCTGACGATAGTCGCGCCCCTGGGAAAAGCTCGAACTCAGGGAAACCTCGGGCAGGAAATAGTTGAGGCTGGCGTTGGTCGAGGTTTCGCCCTGGCGCTGGTCATGGGCGGCGGACAACGCATAGGTGGCGTCGCCATCCTTGTCCAGTACGCCGGAAATGCCGCTGGTGTAGTGCGCGCCAGAACGCTTGTCATGGCTGGCGTAGCTGTTGATCGTGGTACCCCGGCGCCCTTCCCGCCCCAGGGGAATCGACAGGCTGAAGCTGAAAAACGTGTTGTCCGCCCCCGCGCCTGCCCGTGAACCACTGCTGGAAGCACGCATGCGCTGAGCCATGAAGGAGTAGCTGTTACCGCGCCACTGGTTGCTGTAACCCATGGCGAAGTTCAGGGTCTGGCCCTGGCGATTCCAGTACTGGAGGCTGGAGCCCGTGGCATAGAGCTGCCCTGCGCCGTCGCCCAGTTGCTGGTTGATGTTGATATCCAGGCGGTCACGGACCCGGGCGAACGAGTCGACACTTTCGCCCTGGTTGACGTGGTCCTGCAGGGTGATGGCGTCCTGCAGGCCCAGGTAACCGCTGGTGGAATAGCGGTAGGCCAGCAATGAGAAGTTGGTCCCGCTGTTGGGCAGGTTCTTGCTGTAGGACAGGCGCACGCTTTGGCCCTGCATGCTGCCGCCCCGGGGCAGCTCGGTTCTGGCCTGGGTCAGGTCCAGGCCAAAAGCCCCGAGGGAAGTATTCAGTGCGCTGCCGATCAGCGCCGACATGTAGCTGCCGGTGAGTGCCGTGCCGGCATAACCGGTCAATTGGTTATCCAGGCCGTAGTGCAGGGTGCCCTGGGCCACATATTGCTCGCTGCCACCGAGCCCGGGGTTCGCCACCTTGCCCGCCGTCAGGCTGTAGCGTGAGGTGCCGGGGCGCAGGGTTTGCACGGTGGTGGCAAAAGGTACGGTAAAGCGGCTGGTCTGGCCGTTGGCCTCGGTGACCGTCACGTCCAGATCCCCACCAAAGCTTGCCGCTTGCAGATCGGAAATCTCGAACGGCCCCGGTGCAACGGAGGTTTCATAGATCATGTAGCCGCGCTGATAGACCGAGACCTTGGCATTGGTGCTGGCCGTGCCGCGGATCTGCGGTGCGTAGTAGCGCTGGCTCTCGGGCAGCATGCGCGGGTCGCTGGCCAGCCGGACACCGCGAAACGATACCGAGTCGAACAGATCGGCTTCGGTCACGCTCTCTCCCACCAGCAACTGCGAGTGCCAGGCCGGCAGGTCGGTCTGGGCATAGATGTAACCGCGCTGATAATGGCCGCCCACCTCCGGCGACCAGGTGGCGGTGCCGCTGTGACGCAGACGCCAGTCACCCAGGTTGAGCCCCAGGTTGAGCCCGGCATAGCCATCGGTCTGGCTTCGCCCATTGCTCTGGGAACTGAACAGGCTGGTGTTGTAGTTGAGCGTGGCCGCGGACACGCCGTAATCCCAGCTCGCCGGATCGACATAGGTTTTCGACAGGTTCTGCTGCAGGAAAAGCTGCGGCACCGACAACTCGATCTTCTGTTCCGCAATTTTGACGCGGGTGGTCGCGCCAGGGATGTAGCTGCCCAGGTCGCCGCAAAACAGCCCATCACCCATGAGAGGGTGAGAGGAATGGGTGCCCAGACTCGCATCGGTCTTTTTCAAGTCGATACCCAACTGCTGCAACAACGAACGGTCGTAGCACGGCTGGCTGCCCTGGGGGTCATCGCTGGCGCGGAACTGGATTTCCTGCAACGCCCGCCACTGACTGCTCACCAGCACATCAAGCAAGTATGTGCCGGGCGCGACATAGCCCAATTGTTGAAAGCGCGAGGTATCGATGGGAGTGCCCTTACCTTGAAATAGCATCTGGCTGTCGAACAACACATCCTGGCTGGAGCCCGTATCCGCAGCCTCTGCCGTCGCCGGCGCGATGCCGTCCTGGTCGGCCACCAGCACCATGGAATTGCTCATCAGCACCGCCGCCAGACACAGTGACTGCGTCGCCGGAACCCGTCTGCGGCCGGATGAAGGCCCAGAACAGCTCGCACGCAAATGCCGATGGCACGGAATACGCGACATAACGAGATCCCTGCCCCTCAAGAAAACCAAGCCACTGAAAAGCCCGCAGAAGTGATGAGGAACCCCGTCAAAGAAGCGACTTTTTCAGCAGGCCTCGGCCGCCGAAATCATCGATCACCTCATATTCGATTGATGCCTTGGTCGGCTGTGACGGAGCGCTCGCTGGCCAGGGGAAAGACTCATATCCGAAGGGTGCGACCATGCCTGGCTTCAAATCGATTCGACGGCCTGACACAGCAACTTCCATGCGTCCGAAGGACACGTAATAAGGTGTTGGATTGAACACTTTGATAACCGGAACTTGCGAAGCGCCTGCTCGACTTAATTCCCACTTGAGCTTTTCGCCAGCCATGCCCGCATTGCCAATCAAGTTGTCAGGACGGAAGAAAATCTTGATCCGAGTCCTGAATGCAAACTGCAACACGTTCTCGTCCTGTTTTCGCCGTGGTGGCGTTTCCAGTACATTCAGCCAAAACAATGACTCGCGATCTTTTGCCAAGGGTTCTTTTGAATAAGACAAACGCAATATTGCCGAGCCTCCCGCTTCCACCCGGCTGACTGCTGGGGCCAGAAGAAAGGGAACCTTGATTTCCTCAGGAGACTTGTTGGCATCGCCTTCGTCGATCCAACTTTGCGCCAACAAGGCCACAGAGCCGGTGTTACTCAACTTCAATGTAACTTCACGAGCCTCTGCTGGATAAACCAGGCGCGTACCTTCCAGTACTATCCCGGCATGCGCGACCCCCGACAGTATCCCCAGGAACATGACACCGATAACGAGAGAATGAACAAAACGCGCAGTCGGCGTCATGACCTGCCCCTTAATAACTAACTGCTGTTATTGGTATGCAAGGGTGTAGCGGATGTAGGACACGCCCGAACCCGCACCGACGGAGGCTTCAGTAGATACGTAAGCGGCCTGGTACTTCAGGGTTGCAGTCTTTTCAGTGGAGATCGTAGCGACCTGGGGTGCGGCTTCCGCCTGACCCAGGACGATCTTCGCCGGAGTACTGCCGTGGTCGTTGTAGATCTGGATCTGCACGCCCCTTGCAGGCTTGCTACCGATCAGCTTGAGGTTGCCGGAGGCAGGGTCGACGTTGCCGAGTTGATCGAACTCGATGGAAACGCTCTTACCAGCAGTACAGCTGGCACCCGAAAGCTGTAGTACGAACGGTTTCAGCGTAGAGGTCTTGCCGATCTCGCTAAATACAGACGGGTTGATAGTACCGAGTTCAACGTTAGTCTCGTTACCTTCGCCCGGTGCCTTGCCGTTGATATCGCAGGTGGTGTCAGAGATGCTGCCACTGAACTTCACCACGCCATCGGTAGCCTGGGCAAAGGATGGAATCAATGCTGCCAGCATCAACCCGGAAGTTGCCATGGACAAGAGAGTCTTGCGTTTCATCTGATTTCCTTTTCCAAATGATTATAAGGAAGCAACAACAAAACACTTCCCTCCGAAAGCAACCGACAATAATACTGCCGCCAGCCTGGAAGAACGGATTTGCCTGACCTTATAAAAGTTAATTAATGCTGCTTGTTCCCGGCACCCCGACCGGCTTGAACTACAAGTTCGGATCGGGTCTGCCAGCAGCGACCAAGCATATAGAAGAGTCGATTTATTTGGATCAAGATCACTACAGCATGATTTCCGGGAATGCTCGCGCAGAGAAACAGGAAATTTCTCGGAAGGGAAAACCGACTTAAACAACAGACAAACTAAAGTTACTCGCTAATAACAACTTCCTAGAATATCAATCCAATAGCCGATAACAGCATCAAGTATTGTGGACTATTGATATTTGGCCACGCACCGCCGAATCGACCGGGCGCAGGACGCACTGATTCCGCCGGCGCTAACAGTTCGGCAGAAGGCGTTGCTGGAAAACGAGGGGGGCGCACGGCCCGGGGCGGCCGATTGCGAGCAACAAAAAAGCCCCGGAAATCGATGATTTCCGGGGCTTTCATTTGTATGGCGGAGAGATAGGGATTCGAACCCTAGGTACCGGTGAAGGTACAACGGATTTCGAATCCGTCCCATTCGGCCACTCTGGCATCTCTCCAACGGCGCGCATCATAACAGCACCTTTGCTCGAAGCGAAGCCCCCCGAGCAAATTTTTTCCGTGCTATCAGATGCTTGCGTCGATTACAGCGGTACGCCGAGGCGCTGGGCCACTTCTTCGTAGGCTTCGATCACATCGCCCAGGCCCTGGCGGAAGCGGTCCTTGTCCATCTTCTTCTTGGTGTCCTTGTCCCACAGACGGCAACCGTCCGGGCTGAACTCGTCGCCCAGGACGATGGAGCCGTCGCTGAACACGCCGAACTCCAGCTTGAAGTCCACCAGCAGCAGACCAGCGTCATCGAACAGCTTGCTCAGGACTTCGTTGACCTTGAGCGACAGCTCTTTCATGCGTGCCAGTTGCTCGACGGTGCCCCAGCCGAATGCCACCACGTGGGATTCGTTGATGAACGGGTCGCCCTTGGCGTCGTCCTTGAGGAACAGCTCGAAGGTGTAAGGGTTGAGCTTCATGCCCTCTTCCACGCCCAGGCGCTTGACCAGGCTGCCGGCGGCGTAGTTGCGCACCACGCACTCCACCGGAATCATGTCGAGCTTCTTCACCAGGCATTCGTTGTCGCCCAGCAGCTTGTCGAACTGGGTCGGCACGCCGGCGGCTTCGAGTTTCTGCATGATGAAGGCGTTGAACTTGTTGTTCACCATCCCCTTGCGGTCCAGCTGCTCGATGCGCTTGCCGTCGAACGCCGAGGTGTCGTTACGAAACAGCAGGATCAAGCGGTCGGCGTCGTCGGTCTTGTAAACCGATTTGGCTTTGCCGCGGTAGAGTTCTTCACGTTTTTCCATGATGGGCTCCGCTTGCTAAGTAGGTGGGCTAGGCGATGTGGCGCCAGTCGAGCCCTGAATCTTGATCGGCCAGTTGCAGCCAGTCCGGGTCGCACCCGAGGGTGTCGACAAAACATTGCCGGGCCAGCTGCGGCAGGTTGTTCTTGCTGCTCAGATGAGCCAGGACCAGGTGCTGCAGGTCCTGCCATCCCAATTCGGCCACCAGGCTTGCGGCCTGATGGTTGTTCAAATGTCCCAGGTCGCCGCCAACCCGCTGCTTGAGAAAGTACGGGTAATAACCCCGTGCCAGCCGATCCCGGCAATGGTTGGCCTCGATCATCAAGGCATCCAGGCCACGGTAGCCGTCCAGCACCCCGGCGCAGTAGGAGCCGAGGTCGGTCAGCAGGCCGAAGCGCCGCTGGCCATCACTGAAGACAAATTGCGTAGGTTCCTGGGCGTCGTGGGCCACGGCAATCACGTCGATGCGCAAGGCGCCGATCTGCAGCGACTCGCCACCGCGGACAAAACCCGCGACCTCCACCGGTTTGCGCATCCCGCGCAAGGTGCCCTGGCTGAGGTAGACCGGTAGATTGTAGCGCCGAGACAGCAAACCCACGCCATGCACGTGGTCGGCATGTTCGTGGGTTACCAGGATGGCGCTCAACTGCGCGGGATCGACTCCCAGACGCAGCAGGCGCCGCTCGGTTTCCCGCAGGGAGAAACCACAATCCACCAGAACGCAGGTGTCGGCACTGACGATCAGCGTGCCATTCCCTTGGCTACCACTGCCGAGAACGGCAAAACGCATCGGATCAGCCCAGGTTGTCCTGAATCACGCCCAACACTTTGCGTGCCACATCGGCCGGCGCCACGGTGTTGATGTTCTTCTCGACGGTGACCTGGACGTTCTCGCCTACCTTGCTCAGGCGAACCTGATAGCGCTCGGCACGGGCTTCGATCTCTTCCTTGGCCGGCTTGCTGCCGAACAACTTGCCGAAGAAGCCCGGCTCGTCGTCTTTCTTCTCGGCTTTTTCCGCCAGGTTGATGTAGTACAGGCCCAGGCTGCGGTTGATGTCCTCAACCCGCCATTCGCCCTGTTCCAGGGCACGGCCAACGCTGGACCAGGCGCGATCGAGGTCGGCGCCCAGGTTCAGCACCGGGTTGCCGCTGCCATCCTCGCTGAGGCTGACCCGGCTCGGGGTATCGAAATCGCGGGCCGCCAGCAGAGACACCGAACCGCCCTTCTCGGAGGTGCGGCTCATGCTTGCCAGCATGTCGTCCACCAGCGCTGCGTCCAGGCCGGTGTTGACCGAACGGTTGGTGAATTCCACGTCGGCAGTGCTGCCGGCGGGACGCTCGGCACTGACCACGTAGACTTCACTGGTGTTGCGCTGCACGCCTGGCTCGATGCGTACCCGTACGCGGGTTTCGCTGTCGGCGGCGACGCCGGCACTGCTCAGGCGCTTGGCCACGGCCGCGGAAAGCTCGTCGGAACGCTGCCAGCCGGTGGTGAACTCACCGGTTTGCGGGCGCTGCTGATCCAGGCGGAAACCGTTGTCCTGGAAGAACTGCACCGCCACTGGCCAGACTTCGGCCGGTGGATGCTGGGCCATGACCCAACGCGAATCGCCGCTCTTTTGCAGGGTGTAGTCGCTGGCATCGGCAATGGCCGACAGCGGCTGGGGACGAGGCACTTCGTACTCGCCCTTGACGTTGTCGTCGGCCACGTTGCGCGGAATCGGCAGCAGAGGGTCCAGACGCTTGGCGGTCTGTACATCCGGCGGCAATTGCATCGGTGCTGTTTGTTGCGCTTGCAGGTAATCGCTACCCCGGTCACGGAAGTAGCCTTCCGGGCCCCAGATCCAACCGCAGCCACTGGTGCTGGAGATAATCAAGGCAAGTGCGGAAAGTCCGGCCATTCGCTTCATGCGTTGTACTTCCTCAATTAAACCAAGACGCCGGACTGGCGCATGGCCTGCCGCAGCGGTTCGTGACAGGCGGCACTGAGCCAGGTGAGCGGCAGACGGATACCGTCCGGCATCAAGCCCATTTCGTGCAGGGCCCATTTCACGGGAATAGGGTTGGATTCGATGAACAGAGTCTTGTTCAGCGGCATCAGGGTCTCGTGGATCTCCCGGGCCTTGGCGGCATCGCCGGCCATGGCCGCGGCGCACATCTGGCTCATGGCCCGTGGCGCGACGTTGGCGGTCACCGAGATATTGCCCTTGCCGCCCAGCAGGATCAGCTCGACTGCGGTGGCGTCATCGCCGGAGTACACCAGGAAATCGCCGGGCACGCCGGCCAGGATGGCCTTGGCGCGCTGCAGGTCGCCGGTGGCTTCCTTGATCCCGATGATGTTCTTCACGCTGGACAGGCGGATCACGGTCTCGGCCTGCATGTCGCATGCGGTGCGGCCCGGAACGTTGTAGAGGATCTGCGGGATGTCCACGGCCTCGGCAATGGCGCGGAAATGCTGGTACAGGCCTTCCTGGGTCGGCTTGTTGTAGTACGGGGTCACCAGCAGGCACGCATCGGCGCCGGCGATCTTCGCATTGGTGGTCAGCTCGATCGCTTCGCGCGTCGAGTTGGCGCCGGTACCGGCGATCACCGGAATGCGCCCTGCAACCTGGGTGACCACCCGACGAATCACTTCGATGTGCTCGTTCACATCCAGGGTGGCCGACTCACCTGTGGTGCCGACCGCCACGATGGCGTTGGTGCCCTCTTGCAGGTGGAAGTCCACCAGTTTGCTCAGGCTGTCCCAGTCGAGATTTCCCTGTGCATCCATGGGTGTGACCAGTGCCACCATACTGCCCGCAATCATGCAACCGCTCCTGCCGGAAAAAGAGAGCGGTAATGGTACTGGCGCCAAGTTCCTTGCACAAGCGAAGTCCCGCGCCATGAGCATTCCCCTGAGCGATGGTTTTCGCTACCCTTCAGGCTTTGATCGCTACTGATAAGCGTGTAGACCGGGTTATCGCCTGCCTGTTGGATCTGCAAAGCCCCACTCCCGCGTTGCCAGCCTGTGTTCCGAGCGTTTCGGGGCCAGTCGCCGGCTTGTGGTCCGAGGCCTTGAAGTTCCGCCGGCGACGCTTGCCCGGTACTGGCTTGTCAAAAAGTACCGACCGCTCATCGCTTTAGGAATGCTGCATGTCCACCCCCACAGTTCGCGAACAATTCCTTGTCATCAGTGCCCTCGGCGCCAACCCCATGGAGCTGACCAACGTCCTGTGCCGCGCCAGCCATGAAAACCGCTGCGCCGTGGTGACGTCGCGCCTGACCCGGCATGGCGAGTGCAGCGCGCTGGTTCTGGAGATTTCCGGCAGCTGGGACGCCCTGGCGCGCCTGGAAAGCAGCCTGCCGTTCCTGGCCAAGAAGCATGCCTTCACGGTCAACGTGGTGCGCAGCGCCGCCCTGGAAAGCCGCCCCCAGGCCCTGCCTTATGTGGCCTACGTCAGCGCCGCGTACCGCTCGGACATCGTCAATGAGCTGTGCCAGTTCTTCATCGACCATCAGGTCGAGCTGGAAAACCTCACCTGCGATACCTACCAGGCTCCACAGACCGGCGGCACCATGCTCAATGCCACCTTTACCGTGACCCTGCCCGCCGGCACCCAGATCAGTTGGCTGCGCGACCAGTTCCTGGACTTTGCCGACGCCATGAACCTCGACGCGCTGATCGAACCCTGGCGCCCACAGAACCCTATGTAAGGAAGCCCCATGGCCGTTGCTATCGATCAACCTATTGCCGATTTCCAGGCCCCCGCCACCAGCGGGCAGACCGTCAGCCTGTCCGACCTCAAGGGCAAGCAAGTGGTGATCTACTTCTATCCCAAGGACAGCACCCCGGGCTGCACCACCGAAGGCCAGGGCTTTCGCGATCAATACGCCGCCTTCCAGGCTGCCAACACCGAAGTCTTCGGCGTTTCCCGCGACAGCCTGAAGTCCCACGAGAACTTCAAGTGCAAGCAGGAATTCCCCTTCGAGCTGATCAGCGACAAGGACGAAGCCGTCTGCCAGCTGTTTGACGTGATCAAGCTGAAGAAGCTCTACGGCAAGGAATACCTGGGCGTGGACCGCAGCACCTTCCTGATCGACAAGGACGGTGTGTTGCGCCAGGAATGGCGCGGGGTGAAGGTACCCGGGCACGTCGACGCCGTACTGGCCGCGGCCCAGGCCCTGAACAAGGCCTGAAATGACCGGGGCGGCTGTATCAGCCGCCCCGTTTATCTAGAGTAGAGGTGCCACCACCGGGTCCTTCCTGGGCCAGGCATCCAGCACTGCCTTGAACAGGGTCGCCAGGGGAATCGCAAAGAATATCCCCCAGAACCCCCACAGCCCGCCAAACAGCAGCACCGCACAGATGATCGCCACCGGGTGCAGGTTCACCGCGCCGGAGAACAGCAGCGGCACCAGCACGTTGCCATCCAGGGTCTGGATGATCCCGTAGACCGCCATCAGGTAGATGAACTGATCGCTCCAGCCCCACTGGAACAGCGCAATCAGCGCCACCGGTACCGTTACCACCACGGCGCCGACATAGGGCACCACCACCGAGACCCCCACCAGCAGAGCCAGCAGGGCCGCATAGTTCAGGCCCAGGGCGACGAAGGCGATGTAGGTCACCCCGCCACAGATGACGATCTCGATGACCTTGCCGCGAATGTAGTTGGCGATCTGCCGGTTCATTTCATGGGCCACGCGAGTAATCAGCGTACGTTCGCGGGGCAGATAGCTGATCACCCAGCGGCTGATCATCGCCCGATCCTTGAGGAAGAAGAACACCAGGATCGGCACCAGCACCAGGTAGATCATGATGTTCACCAGCAAGGGCAGGCTGGACAGGGAGAAGGTCAGCGCCCACTGGCCGAACTTGCCGATCTCGCCCCTGGCCACTTCGATGGCCTGCAGCACCTGCTCGTCGGACACAAGATGCGGGTAGCGCTCGGGCAACAGCAGCAACAGCGACTGCCACTTGGCGAGCATGCCCGGCAGCTCGTTGAACAGGGTGATCAACTGATGCCAGAGCAACGGCACCACCACCAGGATGAACACCAGCAGCAGCCCCATGAAAAGCGCGAACACCAGCCCCACGGCCGCCCCGCCAGGCAGGCGCAGCCGCTCCAGGCTCACCACCAGCCCCTGCATCAGGTAGGCCAGGACCATCCCCGCCAGCACCGGCGCGAGCATGCCGCCCAGGGTCAGGACGGCAGTGAAGGCCAGAAACAGCAGAACGGCCAGCACCACCGCCTCTTCATCCGAGAAGTAGCGCTGAATCCAGTCACGTAGCACTTTGAACATCGATGTTCCTTAGATGAAGGCCCTCAAGGGCAGACTGCGCTCAGGCCTTTTTCAACCAGTAGCGATACACCCCGGCTTCATCCTCTTCACGCAGCAGGGTATGACCGGCCAGGCGGGCGAAAGTGCGGAAGTCACGCTGGGAGCCGGCATCGGTGGCAATGACCTTGAGTACCGCGCCACTGGCCAGGCGATTGAGTTCCATCTTGGCCTTGAGCAGCGGCAGCGGGCAGTTCAGGCCGCTGGCGTCCAGCTCGGCATCATGGGCGACAACATCGGTCATTGGGTTACTCCGATCATCAATTCAAGGCGTCTAGAATACCCTGCAAGCCAGGCCCGCCGGCAATAAAGAAGCCCGACACCAGAGCACTGCCGCGCGCTGCCGAAGCCACGATCAGATAGACGCCGGAATTTACCCAAAAGCACTTTTTATCCTCAGAGTTTTCACTGGCTTTGTCTGGTCCCCGGCCAGGTGTCCAGCTACAGTAGAGCCTTTGTCGATTAAGGCTTTGTGCATGAATGTATTGCGCCCTACCCTGCTGACGCTCGCTTGCCTGCTCGCCTCACCGGGCTTCGCCGACGACCTGCCGTCACTTGGTGATGCCAGTTCAGCCATTGTCTCTCCGCAACAGGAATACCAACTGGGCCGTGCCTGGCTGGCGTTGCTGCGCAGCCAGGTTTCGCAGCTCAACGACCCGCAACTCAAGGACTATGTTGAAACCAGCGTCTACAAACTGGTGGAAACCAGCCAGGTCAACGACCGGCGCCTGGAATTCATCCTGATCAACAGCCCGCAGCTCAACGCCTTCGCCGCTCCCGGGGGAATCATCGGGGTCAATGGCGGGCTGTTCCTCAATGCCCAGACCGAAGGCGAGTACGCCTCGGTGCTGGCACACGAACTGGCGCACCTTTCCCAGCGCCACTTCGCCCGGGGGGTCGAAGCCCAGCAGCGCATGCAGGTGCCGATGATGGCCGCCCTGCTGGCCGGGATCGTGATTGCCGCCGCTGGCGCCGGGGACGCGGGGATCGCCACCATCGCCGGCACCCAGGCCGCAGCCATCCAGGAACAGCGGCGCTTCTCCCGGCAGAACGAGCAGGAAGCCGACCGCATCGGCATCCTCAACCTGGAAAAAGCCGGCTACGACCCGCGCTCGATGCCCACCATGTTCGAACGCCTGATGCGCCAGTACCGCTTCGATGCCAAGCCGCCGGAATTTCTCCTGACTCACCCGGTGACCGAATCGCGGATCGCCGACACCCGCAACCGCGCTGAACAGGCCCGGCAAGGCGGCACCGAAGACAGCCTGCGCTACCAGTTGATCCGCGCCCGGGTGCAACTGACCTATGAGGAATCGCCAGGGCTGGCCGCCAAGCGCTTTCGCGCGCAGCTCGATGAGAACCCGAAGAACGACATCGCTCGCTACGGCCTGGCCATCGCCCAGATCAAGGGCAGCCAGTGGAACGAAGCACGGGAAAACCTCAAGCCCCTGCTGGCCAAGTCGCCCAACGACGTGACCTACAACCTGGCTCAGATCGAACTGGACATGGCCAACAGCCGCCTGCCGGACGCGCAGACTCGGGTCGAAAGGATGCTCAACCTGTACCCGGGCAATTACCCCTTGAACCAGATCCGCGTGGACCTGCTGCTCAAGCAGAACCGCCCGGCCGATGCCGAAAAGGCCCTGGAAGGCCTGCTGAAAAGCCGCCCGGACGACCCGGATGTCTGGTACCTGGTGGCGGAAACCCGCGGCCTGTCGGGCAATATCATCGGCCTGCACCAGGCCCGGGCCGAGTACTTCGCCCTGGTGGGCGACTATCGCCAGGCCATCCAGCAGCTGGACTTCGCCAAACGCCGGGCCGGCAGCAACTTCCCCCTGTCGTCGAGGATCGACGCTCGCCAGCGCGAGATGATGGACCAGGAACAGATGGTCAAGGACATGATGCGCTGACATTGACGCAAGCCACAAAAAAGCCCGCCTCTTACGAGGCGGGCTTTTTATTGGGCAACCTCAGGGGCTGGCGAATTACTCGGCCAGCTTGAAGGTGATGAAGCTGGCTCGCCCCTGACGCAGTACCCGCATGGACACCGAGCGGTTCTTCGGCAATGCCTTGGCGATTTCAGTGAACTCCTTCGCCGAAGTGATCGCCTGATTGTTCAGGTGAGTGATCACGTCGCCCGGCTGCAAGCCGATCAGCGCCGCAGGACCGTCCTGGACTTCCTTGATGACTACCCCGCCCTTGAGGTCGAAGGCTTTCTTCTGCTCATCGTTGAGCTCGACCACCGCTACACCCAGACGGTTGCTGCTGCGCTCGACACCCGACTTGGGCAGCATGCTCAGGTCTTTGTCTTCTTCAGGAATAGCGCCGACGGTCAGTTCGACATTCTTGCGCTTGCCGTCGCGGATCACTTCCAGGTTGGCCTTGGCCCCGGCCTTCAGCGCGCCTACCAGGTGCGGCAGGTCGGCCGACATGACGATGGGCTGGCCATTGAGGCTGAGGATCACGTCACCCACTTGCAGGCCGCCCTTGGCCGCCGGGCCATCATCCTGGATCTGTGCAACCAGCGCGCCGGCCGGTTTCTCCAGGCCGAAGGATTCAGCCAGGTCCTTGTTGACCTCCTGGATTACCACGCCAAGCCAGCCACGGCTGACTTTGCCACCGGTTTTCAGCTGGTTGGAAACGTCCATCGCCACATCGATCGGGATGGCGAAAGACACGCCCATGAAACCACCGGAGCGGGTATAGATCTGCGAGTTGATCCCCACCACTTCACCGGCCAGGTTGAACAGCGGGCCACCGGAGTTGCCCGGGTTGATCGGCACGTCGGTCTGGATGAACGGCACGTAGTTTTCGTTCGGCAGGCTGCGACCGATGGCACTGACAATACCCTGAGTCACGGTATGGTCGAAGCCGAACGGCGAGCCGATGGCCACCACCCACTGGCCGGCCTTGAGGTCCTGGGATTTACCCAGTTTCAGCACCGGCAGGTCTTTGCCATCGATTTTCAGCAGTGCTACATCGGAGCGTGGGTCGGTACCGATCAGCTTGGCTTTCAGCTCACTGCGATCGGCCAGACGCACAAGAATTTCGTCCGCATCGGCGATCACGTGGTTGTTGGTGAGGATGTAACCGTCCGCGGAGATGATGAACCCGGAACCCAGCGACTGCGCTTCGCGCTGACGATCCCCGCGCGGAGAGCGTGGCTGGGGCATGCCCCGTTCGAAGAACTCGCGCAGCATTGGCGGCAGGCCTTCGAGATCGGGCATCTGAGCCGAATTGGAAACCCGGCGGTCCGGCAGTTTCTGCGTGGTACTGATGTTCACCACCGCAGGCGAGGCCTGCTCGACCAGTTGGGTGAAATCAGGCAGCTCGGCCGCCTGAGCAGAAACGGCCTGCCCAAGCACCAGCACGGTGGCAAGAATGGTGAAGTAGGACTTCAAGCGTGGTATCGACATACGGCTCCCGTTACGACGAGCGTGGTTAAGCGATATGGAACAGCAAATACCGAAACTGCAGGGGCGGCATCTTTGTTCCAGGAACGACAAATAAGGTCAGAACCGAGGGGGTTCTGACCTATAGAAAAACTCTGGGAATTTTGCAAATGAAATTGCTGACCAAACATTTCATCTTCTCAATTGTGGAGCGGGCATCACTGACCTCTTACACAACCAACAAAGGCTCATTGCTTGGCAGTGGCATCGGAACGCATCGACAGCGCAATACGTTCAGCAGTACCAATGGGGATCTCCCCGACCACCGTGACCATCATCTCGCCATCGGGGGTAGTCAGGCGGCGTGATACAGCCACCGTAGGTCCGAGCTGAGTGCGGGTATCGGTGACCGTCGCGCCGTTGAGCGGCTCGAGAAACACCGAAAAGCGCGCAAGACCATCGTCATACAGCAGGCTGTTGACCATGGATTTGGTTTCCGGATCCTTGCGGGCACTGCTGCTGGTCAATTCGAAGCCCGGAGGCAGCCAGTCGGAATGCCAGGTTTGCACAGTCTTGACCGCCGAGGCCTTGTCGCTGTCCAGAGACACCGGCTTGCAGCCAGCGCTGGGACGCAACTCGACGTCGTCAGGCACATCCGCAGTATCCAGGCGAGTGAACTGGAAGCGCTCCAGCAACTGCCCCTTGTCGTTGAGCAACAGGGACTTGAGCGGCAGCCCGGTCTCACGATCCAGGTGCAGCTCGAAACCATAGCGATGCTGGTCCTTGGGCGTGACCGAGACGATCACCGCCTGGCGACCGGCCACGCGCGACTTGCCGATGACAGCAAGGTTGTACCAATTCTTGAGTTTTTGCGGGTCCAGGGCTCGGGCAGCACCGTCCGGGGAATCCCCGAGCCCTGCCACCAACTCGCCACTGACGCACTGGGTACGACCATCGACACGCACCACCTCTTGAGCGGACCCATCGAGCTGGATCAACCGCTCACGGACCTTTCCATCCTGGACACGATGCCAGATGTTATGGGTAGAAAAACTACCGTTGCGCTCGTAAACGAAAGTGCCCTGAAAGCTTTGCTGCTGTTCCGCTTGCCCAAGACGCTGCAACCAGTCCTGGGCTTCGTCGGCATGGGCTGGAACCACAAACCAGCCACTGAGCAGAAGCGTTAGTAGAGGTATGGCGCGCATGATCCTCCTTAGCGGTTTTCCAGGCTCGCCGCACGGGCGTAAGGCAGAGCGCTTTCAGTGCCTTTGAGTGCAGCTTGCTGGGCATGCTGGCGCAAGTAGCTTGGCAGACGCTGATCGTGCCAGCCTGGCTGCCCTTGCAGTACGCCATTGGCCATGGGGCCAGTAGCTTCCGAGCTTTCATTGTAGCCGGCCAGTACTGCCGGCCCTTTGACTTGTGGAGTCGCCACGGTGGGCTGGCCGGTTTGCTGTGCCAACTCGACACCTGCGATCTCGTCCTGGTTGTACAGGCGAACACCCGCCAGCACGGCCATGGTCACCGAGGCAGCTACTGCCAGACGGCCCAGGCTGCGCCAAGGTCCGCGGGAGGCTTTGGCCGGCACGGCCTCATCAGCCAGAGCTGCAGAAACGGCAGCGGCGATGTCCAGACGCGGAAGCAGCAACTCCTTGTGCATGGCTGCCCGGGCGATTTGATAACGGGCCCAGGTCTCACGGGTTTCCACTTCGTCGACGGCATTCAATACCCGACGCAATTCCAGTTCGTCCGCTTCGTTATCCATCACCGCGGACAGCGATTCCTGCAGGGCTTCACGACTCATGGCGGTTCCTCTCTTGGCTGTCGCCGCTGTCTCAGGTTTCCTGCAACAACGGCTGCAGGGCTTTATCGATGGCTTCCCGAGCGCGGAAAATCCGGGAGCGCACGGTACCCACCGGACACTGCATGACGCTGGCAATGTCCTCGTAACTCAGACCATCGAATTCACGTAAAGTTAAGGCCGTACGCAAATCTTCAGGCAGTTGCTGGATGGTTCGATGGACGGTGCCCTCGATCTCATCCCGCAGCAACGCACGCTCCGGCGATTCGAGATCCTTCAGGCCATGATCGCCGTCATAGAACTCCGCATCCTCAGAACTTACATCGCTATCCGGCGGCCTGCGGCCGCGTGAAACCAGATAGTTTTTCGCCGTGTTGATGGCGATACGGTACAGCCACGTGTAAAACGCGCTGTCACCCCGAAAATTACCTAGCGCACGGTAAGCCTTGATAAAAGCTTCTTGTGCAACATCCTGGGCTTCATGGGTGTCGTGCACGAAACGCACGATCAACCCGAGAATTTTGTGCTGGTACTTCAGCACGAGCAGATCGAACGCTCGCTTGTCGCCACGCTGAACGCGTTCGACCAGCTGCTGATCCTCTTCCTGGGTTAGCATGAACACTCCTCGATAAGCTCGGAGGAGGCTTGCATCACTAAACGATCAGGCTTGCAAACATAGACTCGGGCTTTTCGCAAAAGTTCTCCCCCTCCAAGCAAGTTTCCTGCGGGCTCTGATCCGGCACGCACGAAAAACGCAGCACGGGCGAGGCCGGCTGCGCGAATAATCCTGTCGTCGAATTCTGTCACAAGGGACACACTGTAAACCTTGGATATAACCGACGCTGTCCCTTCTTTCAGGCAACCTTCTATTGAGTTTGGGGCCTTGGCAAAAGTTCCCAATCTTTATAGCTGCGCCAGACGAAGATTGTGTAACGGTGGCAAGAAAAACCGCCCTATGTCTTCGATCAGCCGCTCCAGAGGCTGGAATGCTCCGAATATCGGACTGACCGAGAGCAACGCTTTTGCTCGGTGAAGTCGCACAATGCCATGAAGGCGCGACTATTGTGCCGATCCCCCCCTCTATATACTAGTGGGCTGTGTGGCTGCTTTGACTTGCCGATTCAGGCGTCTTGCGCCAACCCCTTCCCGGGTCGCTTTGAGCGGAATCCTTCAAATGAGCCAACAGTTTCAACACGATGTTCTGGTGATTGGCAGCGGTGCCGCCGGCTTGAGCCTGGCCCTGACCCTGCCCAGCCACCTGCGTATTGCCGTCTTGAGCAAAGGCGACCTCGCCAACGGCTCGACATTCAGGGCCCAGGGCGGCGTCGCGGCCGTGCTGGATGATACCGACACCGTAGAATCCCACGTCGATGACACCCTCAATGCCGGCGGCGGCCTGTGCCACGAGGATGCGGTGCGCTTTACCGTTGAACACAGCCGCGAGGCCATCCAGTGGCTGATCGACCAGGGCGTGCCCTTTACCCGCGACGAAGACTCCGGCAGCGACGACAGCGGCTTCGAATTCCACCTGACCCGCGAGGGCGGCCACAGCCACCGGCGGATCATCCACGCGGCGGACGCCACCGGTGCGGCCATCTTCAAGACCCTGCTGGCCCAGGCTCGGCAACACCCCAATATCGAATTGCTGGAACAACGGGTCGCCGTCGACCTGATCACCGAAAAACGCCTGGGGCTGGAAGGCGACCGCTGCCTGGGAGCCTACGTGCTCAACCGCAGCACCGGCCAGGTCGACACCTTCGGCGCACGCTTCGTGATCCTCGCCTCCGGCGGCGCAGCCAAGGTCTACCTCTATACCAGCAACCCCGACAGTGCCTGCGGCGACGGTATCGCCATGGCCTGGCGCTCGGGCTGCCGGGTGGCCAACCTGGAATTCAACCAGTTCCACCCCACCTGCCTGTATCACCCATTGGCCAAGAGCTTCCTGATTACCGAAGCCCTGCGTGGCGAAGGCGCCCACCTCAAGCTGCCCAACGGCGAACGCTTCATGCCGCGCTTCGACCCTCGGGCCGAGCTGGCACCACGGGACATCGTGGCCCGGGCCATCGACCATGAAATGAAGCGCCTGGGCATCGACTGCGTCTACCTGGACATCAGCCACAAGCCGGAAGCCTTCATCAAGAGCCACTTCCCCACCGTTTACGAGCGTTGCCTGGAGTTTTCCATCGATATCACCCGGCAGCCGATCCCGGTGGTGCCGGCCGCGCACTACACCTGCGGCGGGGTGATGGTGGACCAACAGGGCCGCACCGACGTGCCGGGCCTGTACGCCATTGGCGAAACCAGCTTCACCGGCCTGCACGGCGCCAACCGGATGGCCAGCAACTCGTTGCTGGAGTGCTTCGTCTACGCCCGTTCGGCGGCGGCCGACATCCTTCGGCAACTGCCCCAGGTGTCGATCCCCATCGCCCTGCCCGCCTGGGATGCCAGCCAGGTCACCGATTCCGATGAAGACGTGATCATTGCGCACAACTGGGACGAGTTGCGGCGGTTCATGTGGGACTACGTAGGCATAGTGCGCACCAACAAGCGCCTGCAGCGGGCCCAGCACCGGGTGCGCCTGCTGCTGGACGAGATCGACGAGTTTTACAGCAACTACAAGGTCAGCCGTGACCTGATCGAGCTGCGCAACCTGGCCCAGGTGGCCGAGCTGATGATTCTCTCGGCCATGGAGCGCAAGGAGAGCCGCGGCCTGCACTACACCCTGGACTACCCGCAGATGCTGCCCGAGGCCCGGGACACTATTCTGGTGCCGCCCACCTACGCCGGCTGAACTTGAGCCGCAGCCGCAGGCGCCGATGCTGGTCGGCGGCCTGCGCGTCCCGCGGTACACAGAGTGAGCGCACCCAGCGCTCCCCACGCAGCCGAAAACGCAGCACCACGATCAATGGCAGCGCCAGGCTGTCGGGGCGCAACTGCACGGCCTGCCACCCCTCGGATCGACTCCACAGCTGCCAGCCTTCGGGCGAATGACGCAACCCGGTGAAGGCCCGTGGATGGCTCAAGAGAATCTGCCGCGGCAACACCCAGCCGGCGTGCAGCAGGCACAACCCTAGCCCCACGAGCCTGGCGACAGACGGAAGATCCAGCAGGAAAAACGCGCCCAGGGCGAACGCCTGGGCCAGCAGGTAGGCCGCCAGCAGTTGCCGTGAGGCACGCCAGCGGCATTCGAACAACCTACTTGGGTTGGACACGGTCCAGAATCATGCGGACCATGCGCTGCAGCTCGGGGTCCTCGGACTCGCTGCGCTCCATGAACCAGCCAAACATGTCCTGATCCTCGCACTCCAGCAGCTTGCGATAGCACTCGCGGTCGGTCTCATTGAGATGCGGGTACACCTCCCTGACGAACGGCACCAGCAATACGTCCAGCTCAAGCATGCCGCGGCGGCTGTGCCAGTAGAGGCGATTCAGTTCAACATCTTCAACCATGGAGCGCTCCTCAAATAGAGCGCAAGTATACAGCCCGGGGGAGACGAGAACAGTCGGCTTTGGTCGGTGGCCACCCATCCTTTGTGAACTATCCATTTCAGGGGCGCCCCCTTATGATGTGCTCCAGACTTTTTACCCTGCGATGAACCATGGCTGACTCCGCTTTTTTCTGCTCCCTCTCCCACGAAGGCGTGCTTGCTGTCCGCGGGCCTGACGCCAGCAAATTCCTTCAGGGTCAGTTGACCTGCAACCTCAATTACCTCAGTGACAGCCAGTCCAGCCTCGGCGCCCGCTGCAATCAGAAAGGCCGCATGCAATCGAGCTTCCGCATCCTTCTGGAAGGCGACGGCTGCCTACTGGCCATGGCCCGCGAGCTGATCGAGCCGCAACTGGCGGACCTGAAGAAGTACGCGGTGTTCTCCAAGGCCAAGCTTGCCGACGAAAGCGCCAGTTGGGCGCGTTTCGGCCTGGCCGATGCCCAGGTCGCCCTGAGCGGTCTGGGCCTTGAGCTGCCCGAGGAAGACGGCTCCGTGGCCCGCGCCGATGGCCTGATCGCCTTGCGCGTATCCAGCCAGCGCGCCGAACTCTGGGTGCCGGCCGAGCGCGCCGCCAGCCTGCGCCAGCAACTGGCCGCGCAACTGCCCGAGGGCGAGCTGAACCAGTGGCTGCTGGGGCAAGTCCGCGCGGGCCTCGGCCAAGTCATGCCCGAGACCCGTGAACTGTTCATTCCACAGATGCTCAACCTGCAGGCCGTTGGCGGCGTCAGCTTCAAGAAAGGCTGCTACACCGGCCAGGAAATCGTCGCCCGCATGCAGTACCTGGGCAAGCTCAAGCGTCGCCTGTACCGCCTTGCCCTGCCTGGAGACGCCCTCCCCGTTCCAGGCACTGCGCTGTTCGCTCCCAGCCACAACAGCGCCATTGGCGAAGTGGTCCTGGCCGCCCGGGCGCAGCAGGGCGTGGAACTGCTGGCCGTGTTGCAGGCCGAAGCGGTGGAAGGGGGCGAACTGCACCTGGAAACACTCGAAGGGCCAACCCTGCAACTGCTGGACCTGCCGTACCAGCTGGATCGCGACCGCGAGATCCAGCGCTGATTGCCTGCCTTTTCTTGCAACACCCTAGAGAACTTACATGACTGAGCTGGCGCAAAAGGTCCAACAGGATTTGCTGGAGGCCATCGGCAACGATGACCTGGTTCTGCCAACCCTGCCGGAGGTGGCCCTGCAGATTCGCCAGGCCGCCGAAGACCCGGAAATCAGCGTCAGTACCCTGAGCAAGGTGATAGGCCGCGATACCGCGCTGTCGGCGCGGCTGATCAAGGTGGTCAACAGCCCCTTGCTAAGGGCGGCACAGGAAGTCACCGACCTGCACACGGCAATCACCCGCCTGGGGGTCAACTACAGCAGCAACCTGGCCATCGGCCTGGTGATGGAGCAGATCTTCAACGCCCGCTCCGAAGTGGTGGAACAGAAAATGCGCGATGTCTGGCGCCGCAGCCTGGAGGTGGCCGGGGTCAGTTATGCGCTGTGCCGCAGCTACAGCCAGCTCAAGCCGGACCAGGCGGCCCTGGGCGGCCTGGTGCACCAGATTGGCGTGCTGCCGATTCTTACCTACGCCGAAGACCACTACGAACTGCTCTCCGACCCGGTCAGCCTCAATCACGTGATCGAGCGCATCCACCCGTTGCTGGGAGACAAGCTGCTGCGGGTCTGGGAGTTCCCCGAGCAACTGGTGCAGATCCCCGGGCAATACCTGGACTTCAGCCGCCAGTCGAGCCGGATCGACTACGTCGACCTGGTCCAGGTGGCGACCCTGTACTGCCACAAGGACACCGAGCACCCGCTGTCGCGGATCGACGCCTTCAGCGTGCCGGCCTTCAAGAAGCTGGGGATAGACCCGGACAACAAGGCCATGTGCCTGGACCTGGAAGAATCCCGCTCCATGCTCTATTGAGCATCCCCTAGCCGGCTGTAAAGCTCACCCGCACCTTCAACCCCGACGGCTCGCCATCGTGCAGGCTGATCTGTGCCAGGTGCGCGCGACAGATCTCACCGACGATCGCCAGCCCCAGGCCCGAACCCGCACCCTGCTGATTGCGCCGGTAGAAGCGCTCGAAGACCCGGTCACGGTCTTCCAGGGGAATGCCCGGCCCATCGTCCTCCACCTCCAGCACCCCGGGCGGTGACACCCGCAGCACCACATTGCCACCCGGCGGAGTATGGGCCAGGGCGTTGTCCACCAGGTTGCTGAGCAGTTCATTGAGCAGGGTCGGTTCGCCCCTGAGCCACACCGGTTCGTCGGCCTCCAGGGCCAGGGCCACGCCCCGGGCGTGGGCCAGAGGCGCCATGGCCATGCCCAGTTCCCGGGCCAGCTGGCTGAGATCGAGCAACTGCGCCCCGCCCTCGGCGATCGCCCGGGCGCCGTTTTCCACCCGGGCCAGGGACAGCAACTGATTGGCCAGGTGGGTCAGGCGGTCGGTGCCCTGGGCCGCACTTTCCAGAGTGGCGCGCCAGGTATCCGGCTCACTCGCGCGCAAGCCCAGTTCCAGGCGGGCCTTGAGCGCAGCCAGCGGGGTGCGCAACTCATGGGCGGCCTCGGCGATGAACTGCGCCTGGCGCTCGAACTGCCCGCGCAGGCGCTCGGTGAAATGGTTCAAGGCGCGTACCAGCGGCCACAGTTCGCGCTGCACCGAGACCAGGGGCAGCGGCCGCAGGTCGTCCGGCTGGCGCTCTTCCACCGCCCCGCGCAGGCGTTCCAGGGGGCGCAAGGCCGCACTCACCGCAAACCACACCAGCACCAGGGCGCCGATGGCCAGCATGCCCAGGCGCAGCAGGGTATCAGCCATCAGGCTGCGGGCCATGGCCACCCGCGCCTCTTCGGTCTCCGCCACGCGGATTTCCGCCATGCCGTTCATGTTCGGCTCGCTGACCGCCTTGAGCAGGCTCACCACCCGTACGTTCTGGCCCTGGTAGCGGGCGTCGTAGAAGCGCGCCAGGGCCGGGTAATCATCGGTTCGCGGCGTGCCGGGCGGCGGCCCGGGCAGGTTCTCATAACCGGAAATCAGTGTCTGATGGATGTCGTTGACCTGGTAGTAGATGCGCCCGGCGCTGTCGTAGGCAAAGGTGTCCAGGGCCACATAGGGCACGTTGGCACTCAGACTGCCATCGCGCTGAGACAAGCCGGCGGCGATGGTTCGCGCCGAAGCCAGCAAGGTCCGGTCATAGGCGGTATCGGCAGCCTCACGGCCGTTCCAGTAGGCGCTCAGGCCGCTGGCCAGCATCAGCACCACCAGCAGCAGTGCGAGGTTCCACAGCAAGCGCCAGCGCAGGCTGCTGGGCTTATGCATCGCGGCTTTCCAGCAGGTAGCCCAGGCCGCGGAAGGTGACGATGGCGACCGCATGGCCGTCGAGCTTCTTGCGCAGACGGTGCACGTAGATCTCGATGGCGTCGGGGCTGGCCTCTTCGTCCAGGCCGAACACCTGGGAGGCCAGTTGCTCCTTGCTCATGACCCGGCCAGGGCGGGCGATCAAGGCTTCGAGCACCGCCTGTTCGCGGGAAGTCAGGGTCAGCAACTCCTCGCCCAGGGTGAAACGCCGGGTGTCCAGGTCATAGGCCAGCACTCCGCAACGCTGCTGGCGCTCGCCCCCCAGCACGCTGCGGCGCAACAGGGCCTTGACCCGGGCCTCCAGCTCGGTCAGCTCGAAGGGCTTGGCTAGGTAATCGTCGGCCCCCAGGTTCAGGCCGTGGACCCGGTCCTTGACGTCGCTGCGGGCGGTCAGCATCAGCACCGGCAGGTTCTTGCCGCGGGCCCGCAGGCGCGCCAGCACTTCGAAACCATCCATGCGCGGCAGGCCGACATCAAGGATCGCCACGGCGTATTCCTCGCTGCCCAGGGCCAGGTCGGCCGCCACCCCATCGTGCAGCACATCCACGGTCAGGCCGGTGCTCTTGAGCGCCTGGGCGATACTTTCGGCCAGTTGCAGATGGTCTTCCACGAGCAGGACTCGCATGGCTGTTTACCTCGTTTCAGGGGGGATCGACGCCGCTCTTTGGCGCGGAGTGTACCGCCGCAACCGCCGCTGTGAAGCCCGAAAGCCACGAAAGTGCACTGAAAGGTTAGCGAAAGGTTGGCCCTTTAGAGTCCCGCCACGGACAGTCTCGACTGCCCTGGCCGTGAAGGCCGCTGACCCGCAAAACGCCTCGAAGCGTTTTCGTCAAAATAAGAACAATAACGGAGTACTCCAGGATGCCATCCACGCACCCTCAGGCTGTCCAGCCCGCGCGTTTTTCCCGTCTGACCCCGACTGCTCTTGCCAGCGCCGCCACCCTTGCCGGTTTCGCGCCCTTGAGCCAGGCCGCCTTTATCGAAGACAGCAGCGCCACCTTCGAAACCCGCAACATGTATTTCAACCGCGACTTTCGCGACGGCACCAGCGCCCAGCAGTCCAAGCGCGACGAATGGGCCCAGGGGTTCATGCTCAACCTGCAGTCGGGCTACACCGAAGGTACCGTGGGCTTCGGCCTGGACGCCCTGGGCATGCTCGGGGTCAAGCTCGACTCCAGCCCCGACCGCACCGGCACCGGCCTGCTGCCGACCCACGATGACGGGCGCGCGGCCAACGAGTACTCCAAGCTCGGCCTGACCGGCAAGGTGAAGATTTCCGCCACCGAACTGAAAATCGGCAGCCTGATTCCGGAACTGCCGATCCTCAAGCCCAACGACGGGCGCATCCTGCCGCAGACCTTCGAGGGCGGCTTGCTGACCTCCAGGGAGATCAAGAACCTGACCTTCACCGGTGGTCGCCTGGACAAGGCCAAGGACCGCGATGACAGCAACTACGAGGATATCCGCCTCAACAACAAGAACAGCCGCTTCGCCGGCACCGTGGCCGGCAAGCACTTCAATTTCGGCGGCCTGGACTACAAGTTCACCGACAAGATCACCGGCAGCTACCACTTCGCCCAACTGGACGATGTCTACAACCAGCACTTTCTCGGCCTGGTAGCCTCCCAGCCCATGGGCCCGGGCACCTTCGGCACCGACCTGCGCCTGGCCATCAGCGACGACCAGGGCCAGGCCCGGGGCGGCAAGATCGACAACAAATCCCTCAACGGCCTGGTGAGCTACGCCCTCAACGGGCATAAACTCAGCGCCGGCTACCAGCACATGTCCGGCGACAGCGCTTTCCCCTACGTCGATGGCAGCGACCCATACCTGGTGAACTTCGTGCAGATCAACGACTTCGCCGGGGCCGAGGAGCGCTCCTGGCAAGCCCGTTACGACTTCGACTTCGCCAAGCTGGGAGTGCCCGGCCTGAGCTTCATGACCCGCTACCTCAGCGGCGACAACATTGCCCTGAAGAACGGCGACACCGGCAAAGAGTGGGAACGTAACACCGAGGTCAAATACGTAGTGCAAAGCGGCACCTTCAAGGACGTCGCCGTGCGCCTGCGCAACGCCACCTACCGTTCCAACTATTCGGCACGCGATGCGGATGAAGTACGCCTGCTGGTGAGCTACAGCGTAGCGCTGTGGTAAGCCCCCCCTATCACGCTCCTACGAAAAACGGGTCGGGGATGACCCGGACATACCTACAACAACTCCTGTGGAGACGCTCATGGACCTTTCACTGCGCAAACTCGCCCTCGCCGCCGGCTGCATGCTGTTCGCCGGCCAGTTGCTGGCAGCCTCCGCCGAGCCCAAGCGCCCGGAATGCATCGCCCCGGCCTCCCCTGGCGGCGGTTTCGACCTGACCTGCAAACTGGCGCAAAGCGCCCTGGTCAACGAGAAACTCCTCTCCAAGCCGATGCGCGTGACCTACATGCCCGGCGGTGTCGGGGCCGTGGCCTACAACGCGGTGGTGGCCCAGCGTCCGGCCGATGCTGGGACCCTGGTGGCCTGGTCCAGTGGTTCGCTGCTGAACCTGGCCCAGGGCAAGTTCGGCCGCTTCGATGAAAGCGCGGTGCGCTGGCTGGCGGCGGTGGGCACCAGCTACGGCGCCATCGCGGTGAAAAGCGATTCGCCCTACAAGAACCTCGACGATCTGGTCCAGGCCCTGAAGAAAGACCCGAGCAAAGTGGTGATCGGCTCCGGTGGCACCGTCGGCAGCCAGGACTGGATGCAGACCGCGCTGATCGCCAAGGCCGCCGGGATCAACCCGCGGGACCTGCGCTATGTCGCCCTGGAAGGCGGCGGCGAGATCGCCACTGCCCTGCTGGGCGGGCATATCCAGGTCGGCAGTACCGACATCTCCGACTCCATGCCGCATATCCTGGCCGGCGACATGCGCCTGCTGGCGGTGTTCTCCGAGCAGCGCCTGGACGAGCCGGAAATGAAAGACATCCCCACCGCCAAGGAGCAGGGCTACGACATCGTCTGGCCGGTGGTACGCGGCTTCTACCTCGGGCCTAAGGTCAGCGATGCGGAGTACGCCTGGTGGAAAGAGGCCTTCGACAAGCTGCTGGCCTCCGAAGAGTTCGCCAAGCTGCGCGACCAGCGCGAGCTGTTCCCCTTCGCCATGACCGGCCCGGAACTGGATACCTACGTGAAGAAGCAGGTAGCCGACTACAAGACCCTGGCCAAAGAGTTCGGCCTGATCCAGTGACCGTCCCTTTCTGACGGCCCGGCCCTCGCGCATCGGGGGCCGGGCCCGGGAGTTAGCCATGCTCGTTCAACGTCTCTTCGCCGCGGTGTTGCTGCTGGCCTGTGCCGGCCTGGCACTGATGGCCTGGCCCTACCAGGCGGCCTTTTCCTACGAACCGGTGGGCCCGCGGGCCTTCCCCCTGCTGATGCTCGGGCTGATGGGCCTGGCCCTGCTGTACATGCTGTTTCGCCCGGCACCGATCAAGCACAGCGAAGAAGAACCGCCCCTGGACCGGCAGACCCTGACCAAGATCGCCCTCTGCGTGGCCTTGCTGCTGGTCTTCGCCGGGGCCTTCGAGCCCTTGGGCTTCATCGTCGCCAGCATTCTCATCGGCGTGCCCATGGCCCGCCTGTACGGCGGCCGCTGGCTGCCCAGCCTGGTGATCATCTGCCTGCTCAGTGTCGGCCTCTACTGGCTGTTCGACCGGGTCATGGACGTCCCCCTGCCCCTCGGCCTGCTCGACGTTCTGGAGAATTGATATGGATACCCTCAGCTATCTGGGCCAGGGCTTCGGCGTTGCACTGACCCCCTACAACCTGGTCACCGCCCTGTCCGGCACCCTGATCGGCACCGTGGTCGGGCTGCTGCCGGGCCTGGGCCCGATCAACGGCGTGGCGCTGCTGATCCCCATCGCCTTCGCCCTGGGCCTGCCGCCGGAATCGGCGCTGATCCTCTTGGCAGCGGTGTACCTGGGCTGCGAATACGGCGGCCGGATCAGCTCGATCCTGCTGAACATTCCCGGCGAAGCCTCCACCGTGATGACCACCCTCGACGGTTACCCCATGGCACGCAAGGGCCTGGCGGGCGTAGCCCTGTCGTTGTCGGCCTGGAGCTCGTTCATCGGTGCCTTCATCGCCACCTGCGGCATGGTGCTGTTCGCCCCGCTGCTGGCCAAGTGGGCGATCGCCTTCGGCCCGGCGGAGTACTTCGTGCTGATGGTGTTCGCCATCGTCTGCCTGGGCGGCATGGCCGGCGACCGACCGTTGAAGACCTTCATTGCCGCGCTGATCGGGCTGTTCCTGTCGGCCGTGGGCATCGACGCCAACAGCGGCGTGTACCGCTTCACCGGGGACAACATCCACCTCACCGACGGTATCCAGTTCGTGGTGCTGGTGCTGGGCCTGTTCTCCATCAGCGAGATTCTCCTGCTGCTGGAAAAGACCCATCGCGGCCAGGAAGCGGTGAAGGCCACCGGGCGCATGATGTTCAACTTCAAGGAAGCGGCCTCGGTGTTCGTGGTGAACATCCGCTGCGGCCTGCTGGGCTTCATCATGGGCGTGCTGCCCGGAGCCGGCGCGACCCTGGCCAGCGCCGTGGCCTACATGACCGAGAAACGCATCGCCGGTGCCAGCGGCACCTTTGGCCAGGGCGACAAGCGCGGCCTGGCAGCACCGGAAACCGCCATCGGCGCCTCGGCCTGTGGCGCCCTGGTACCAATGCTGACCCTCGGCGTGCCCGGTTCCGGCACCACCGCGGTGATGATCGGCGCCCTGTCGCTGTACAACATCACCCCCGGCCCGCTGCTGTTCCAGCAACAGCCGGATATCGTCTGGGGCCTGATCGCCTCGCTGTTCATCGCCAACATCATGCTGGTGATCCTCAACATTCCGATGATCCGCATCTTCACCCGCATCCTTGCGGTGCCGAACTGGGCCCTGGTGCCGGTGATCGCCATCATTACCGGGATCGGCGTCTATGCGGTACACGCCACCACCTTCGACCTGTTCCTGATGGTGGGCATCGGCATCTTCGGCTACATCCTGCGCAAGCTGGACTTCCCGCTGTCGCCAGTGCTGCTGGGCTTCATCCTCGGTGGCCTGATGGAGCAGAACCTGCGCCGGGCGCTGTCGATTTCCAACGGCGCCATGGAGATCCTCTGGTCGAGCCCGATCACCGTCGGGGTCTGGGTGCTGACCGTGATCATGCTGCTGATGCCGCTGCTGCGTATCTGGCGCAAGCGCGCGGCCCAGCAACGTGCCGTGGCCGATGTCTGAATCCACTTGGAAACAGTGGTGGGGCACGCCCCTGGTGGGCCTGGCTGGCGGCTACCTCGCCAGCCAGATCGGCTGGCCGCTGCCGTGGATGGTCGGCTCGTTGCTGGCGATCATCCTGGTGCGCTGCCTGACGCCCTGGCAACTGGCGGAAATCCCCGGCGGGCGCAAATGCGGGCAATGGGTGGTAGGCATCGGCATCGGCCTGCACTTCACCCCGCAGGTGATGGAGCAGGTGCTGAGCCATTTCGGCCTGATCTTCTTCGGTGCCCTGGTCACCAGCCTGTCCAGCGTGGTCGGGGTCTGGCTCTTGCGGCGCACCGGCGAGGACCGGGCCACCGCGTTCTTCTCCAGCATGCCCGGCGGCTCCGGGGAGATGGTCAACCTCGGCGCGCGCAACGGCGCGGTGCTCAGCCGGGTAGCGGCCGGGCAGAGCCTGCGGGTACTGACGGTGGTGCTCTGTGTGCCGGCGGCGTTCAAGTACCTGCTGGGGGAAGGCACGCCCGCCCTGCATGCCGCTACGGTGGACTGGCGCTGGCTGGCCCTGCTGTTTCCGGCCGGTGCCATGCTGGCCTGGCTCTGGCAGCGCCTGCGCCAGCCCAACCCCTGGCTGTTCGGCCCCCTGCTGCTCAGCGCGACACTGAGCATCGCCTGGGACCTGCACATCGGCCTGCCCGACGGCGCTAGCCAGATGGGCCAGTGGCTGATTGGCAGCGGCCTGGGCTGCCACTTCAACCGCCAGTTCTTTCGCCGGGCCCCTTCGTTCATGGGCCGCACCCTGATCGGCACCGCCCTGACCATGCTGATCGCCGGCCTCGCAGCCCTAGGCCTGAGCGCCCTGACCCGCCTGGACCTGCGTTCGCTGACCCTGGGCATGATGCCCGGCGGCATTGCGGAAATGAGCCTGACGGCCGAGGTCCTGCAACTGTCGGTGCCATTGGTAACGGCGATGCAGGTCATGAGGTTGCTGTTCGTGCTGTTTCTCGCCGAGCCCCTGTTCCGCCACTGGAACAAAGGCCCCCTGTAGCCGCAGGCTGCGACAAGGTCCGCAGGACCTTCAGTGGCCGAACCACCGCTGCGTCCCCACGGGCCGTTCGCAGCCTGCGGCAGCGGCTACAGATATGCCTTGGTTCAAGTCGCGAGCGGGGTGGCCGCCAAGCAGCCTCCCCATCGAGCACTGGTTACAACGGCGGCAGGCGCCACTCGATCGGCGTCTCGCCGTTCTGCTCGAGGTATTTGTTGGTGCGGCTGAAGTGCCCGCAACCAAGAAAGCCGCGATAGGCCGACAAGGGCGAAGGGTGCACCGAGGTCAGCACCAGGTGCTTGGTGGCGTCGATCAGCTTCTGCTTGCTCTGGGCATGGGCGCCCCACAGCAGGAACACCAGGTGCGGCTGATGCTCGCTGACCACTTCGATGATCCGGTCGGTGAAGAACTGCCAGCCCTTGCCCGCATGGGAAGCGGCGTTCGCCCGCTCCACGGTCATGGTGGTGTTGAGCATCAGCACGCCCTGTTCGGCCCAGCTCTGCAGGTAGCCATGGTTGGGGATGTCGATGTTCAGGTCGCGCTTGAGCTCTTTATAGATATTCACCAGCGACGGTGGCGCGGGCACCCCGGGCTGCACCGAGAAGCACAACCCATGGGCCTGACCCGGCCCGTGGTAGGGGTCCTGGCCGAGGATCACCACCTTGACCTTGTCCAGCGGCGTGGAGTTCAAGGCGTTGAAGATCATCGGCCCCGGCGGGTAGATTTCCTTGCCGGCGGCATGTTCCTGGCGCAGGAACTCCCGCAGTTCGCTCATGTAGGGCTGGTCGAATTCGGCACGCAGGGCCTCCTTCCAGCTCGGTTCGAGTTTGATACGATCGTCAGCAGTCATGGCCATGCCCGTGAAAAAACAATGGCCGCACCCTAGGAAAGCCCACTTCGCTTGTCAATTGATCTGACACAGAACCGGCACTTTCCCTTACAGCGATCATACTGACCGCTTAAATTTCCCATCGAGGTCACGATGAACCTGCACGTCGAAGAACTCACCGGCACCGATGGTGCACGCATCGCCATTGCCACCCTGGACGCGGAAAAATCCCTGAACGCCCTGTCCCTGCCCATGATCCAGCAGTTGAGCGAACACCTCGACACCTGGGCCAAGGACCCGCAGGTAGTGTGCGTGCTGTTGCGGGGCAACGGCGCCAAGGCTTTCTGCGCCGGCGGCGAAGTGCGCAGCCTGGCCCAGGCCTGCCTGGCCCATCCCGGCGAAGTGCCGCCGCTGGCCGGGCACTTCTTCGCCGCGGAATACCGCCTCGACTATCGCTTGCACACCTACCCCAAACCACTGATCTGCTGGGGCCACGGTTATGTCCTCGGTGGCGGCATGGGGCTGCTGCAAGGTGCTGGCATTCGTATCGTCACCCCCAGCAGCCGCCTGGCGATGCCGGAAATCAGCATTGGCCTGTACCCGGATGTGGGCGCCAGTTGGTTCCTGTCGCGCATGCCCGGCAAGCTCGGGCTATTCCTGGGCCTTACCGGCGCCCATATGAACGGCCGCGACGCTCTGGACCTGAACCTTGCCGACCGTTTCCTGCTCGATGAGCAACAGGAAGCGCTGATCGAGGGCCTGCTGCAACTGAACTGGCAGGAACAGACCCCAAGGCAGCTCAACAGCCTGCTCAAGGCCCTGCAACAGGAAGCCCTGGAGCAGATGCCCGACGCTCAGTGGCTGCCGCGCCGGCAACAGATCGACAGCTGGCTGGATGTCAGTGACGTGGCCTGTGCCTGGCGGGCGATCAGCCAGTTGCACAACCACAGCGATGCCCTCTACAGCCGTGCGGCCAAGACCCTAGTCGAAGGCTGCCCGCTGACTGCACACCTGGTGTGGGAACAGATCCGCCGCGCCCGCTACCTGTCCCTGGCCGAGGTGTTCCAGATGGAGTACACCCTGAGCCTGAACTGCTGCCGGCATCCGGAATTTGCCGAAGGCGTGCGCGCGCGGCTGATCGACAAGGATCATCAGCCGCACTGGCACTGGGCGGATATCAACAGCGTGCCCGAGGCCGTGGTGGAGGCGCATTTCCACAAGGCCTGGGAAGGTCGCCATCCCCTGGCGGACCTGACGGATTACTAGATCGTCACAGGCTGCGCACTGCCCGAAAGGACCCGGCGACAGTGGACTCGCCGAAGGTCCTGCGGACCTTGTCGCAGCCTGCGGCAGCAGCTACAGGGTTCAGCCCAGTACCGGCTCAATGACCGCGGCCACCGTGGCCATGGTCGCCGCGCCCGTGATCGCCGCGCCCGCCATTGTCACGCCCGCCGTGGCCGCCCCAGTCCTGGTTGCTCCAGTTGTTCGGCCGGCCATGCCCACCCCAACCCTGGTTCGGATAAGGCCGGTATACCGCGCGCGGTGGCTGGTAGTAACGCGGGGCCGGTTGGTAATAGCGCGGCGCCGGCTGGTAGTAGCGCGGTGGGTAGTAACTGCGCCCCGTGGAATAGTAGGAAGACCCGCCACCGTAGTAATAGGCCGGCGCGGGAGCGCTGTAGACCTCCGAGCTGTAGTAGCCGGAGCCTCCACCGTAATAAGGGGCACACGCAGCAAGGCTCGAACCCAGTAAGGCAATCAGTAGAAGTCGACGATACATGGCGGCCTCCTGGACCGCGAAGAAGCCTCGCCAGCGACGCTGGCAGGCGGCAATCAGCAACAGGCTGACTGACGCAATATCTGACCGCGAAAAGCGCTTGTGGTGCGATTTGCGCAACACTTTGAAACAAGTGCTGCTGACGTCCTTTCCCGCGGTTTTCCACGCCCACGAAAAAGCGCTGCCTCAGGCAAAGGCAGCGCTGTGGGCAACGACTCTCGGCCCTTGGCCTCTTGTCATCCGAGGCGGTGGCCTGTTGTACGGGCCTTGGTGCCGGCTAGTGGTGCCAGCGTCGGTAGCCGCCGTAGTAGTGCGGCCCGTAGCCCCCGTGATAGTAGGGCCGGTAATAGTAGTGAGGCCTGTAGCCGCCTCCATAGTAGGGGTAGCCACCGTAGTAATAGGGGCCTGGAACCGCATACACGTCAGTACGGTAGTAGCCCGGCTCGACGTAATAGGGCACACAGGCGGACAGACTCAAACCAAGCACAACACCGAGCAAGATTCGACGGAACATGGCGGCCTCCCGGACCGCGTGCAAGCCGTACCAGCGACGCTGGACGACGCCAATCGAAACGGCATGACTGGCATTGCATAGGACCGCAAAAAGCCTTTGTGGTGCGCCGCGCAGCAGTGCCCCGATGGCTTCACCGACCAGTGGCGGGGCCTGCTCGGCGGCCTTGCAGGCTCCAGTTGCAACGAGCCCCCCGCGGGCCTTCCAGCGCCTGGCAAACGTATCGAAGTCGAGACAATTCAGGCGCGTGATGAACGAGTTATTTGCGCGCCGTGCCACTAGAATGCGTCATCGGGCCACTATCACGGAATCACCATGCCGCGCCGCTCTCCCCTGTATTCCCAGCGCTCGCTGGTTCTGGTCCTGATCGCCCTGCTGGGCAGCGGTTTTCTCGCCACCTCGCTGCTCAGCTACTACGCCTCGCGGGATTCGATCCGCGACAGCATCGTCAATACCGAACTGCCCCTGACCTCCGATACCGTGTACTCGGAAATCCAGAAGGACCTGGTGCGGCCGGTGCTGATCTCCTCGATGATGGCCCGCGATACCTTCATGCGCGACTGGGTGGTGGCCGGCGAGCGCGACCCGAGCCAGATGACCCGCTACCTCAACGAGGTCATGACCCACTACGACGCCTACACCGCGTTCTTCGTCTCCAACACCAGCCTCACCTACTACCAGGCCAAGGGCGTGCTGAAGAAGGTCAAGGCCGATGAGCCCCGGGACGCCTGGTACTTTCGCGTACGCGACATGAGCACGCCCTACGAGATCAACGTCGACCCGGACCTGGCCAACCAGGACAAGCTGACCTTCTTCATCAACTACAAGGTCTACGACTACCAGGACCGCTTCATCGGCGCCGCCGGGGTCGGCCTGACCGTGGATGCGGTGATCAAGCTGATCGACAAGTACCAGCAGCGTTACCAGCGCAGCGTGTACTTCGTCGACGCCTTCGGCCGCATCGTCCTCACCGGTGCAGACGGTGGCCCCCAGGGCGCCCGCAGCGGCCAGTCGCTGCATGAACTGGGCAGCCTCAAGGAGCTGCTGAGCCAATTGCCCAAGCCCCACAGCGGCAGCTATGAATACAATTCCCAGGGCCAGGGGCACTTTCTCAATGTGCGCTTCATTCCCGAGCTGAACTGGTACCTGTTCGTCGACAAACGCGAAGACGGCGCCCTCAACAGCATCCGCCAGTCGCTGTACCTGAACCTGCTGATCTGCCTGGTGATCACCGCCATCGTGCTGGTCCTGCTCAGCGCCGTGGTGCGCCGCTATCAGCGCAAGATCGAAGCCCAGGCCACCCTCGACAGCCTTACCCGTCTGCCCAACCGCCGCGGGTTCGACCTGCTGGCGGCCCAGGCCCTGCAAGAGGCCTGGCGCGACCTGACGCCGCTGTGCGCCGTGCTGCTGGACCTGGACCACTTCAAGCGCCTCAACGACACCTACGGCCACCTGGCCGGGGACCAGGTGCTCAGTGGCTTCGCCCGGGACCTGCAGGGCTGCCTGCGCCAGTCCGACATCGTCTGCCGCTGGGGCGGCGAAGAATTCATCGTCCTGCTCAAGGACACCGACAGCAGCGTGGCCCTGGGCATCGCCGAGAAGATCCGCCTGCTCACCGAACAGCAGCGCTATCACTATGAAGGGCAACCGCTGCAACTGACCGTCAGCATCGGCTTGACCAGCCTGCAAGCCCAGGACACCCTGCACAGCCTGCTGTCCCGTGCCGACCACGCGATGTACCGTGCCAAGCACACCGGACGCAATCGAACCTGCGTGGAAATGCCTCACTCCAGCCATGAATGAACCTGAACTCTGCCCCGCCTGCGGTGCCCGCAACGACTGCACCCTGGCTGACCCGCGCCGCGCCGGCCAGGCCTGCTGGTGCTACAGCGTGGACATCGACCCGGCGATCATCGAAGCCCTGGCGCCGGAGCTGCGCAACCAGGCCTGCCTGTGCCCGCGCTGTGCCGGGGTCGACGCGCAGCTGCGCGCCGCCACCCTGCCCCGTCCCTGAGCCCCTCCAGCCGATAGCCACCGATCACCATGCGCATTGACCGTTTTCTCAGCAACCTGCCCCGTTTCAACCGCCAGCAAGTGCGCGTGCTGCTGGTGCAACGACGCATTCGCATCGATGGGCAGCCGGTCAGCGACCCCAAGGCCGAGGTCCGCGAGTTCAGCCGGGTGGAGCTGGACGACGAAGTGCTGCAGGCCGGCAAGCCGGCGCGCTACTTCATGCTGCACAAGCCCATGGGCTGCGTCAGCGCCACCCGCGACCCCGAGCACAAGACCGTGCTCGAACTGATCCATGAGCCGGACCCGCAGGATCTGCATATCGCCGGGCGCCTGGACTACAACACCACCGGGCTGATGCTGATCACCAACGATGGCAACTGGTCGCGGCGCCTGACCCAGCCCCAGACCAAACTGCCCAAGCTCTATTACGTGGAAACCGAGCAGGAGATCGGCCCCGAGTACGTCGAGACTTTCGCCCATGGCCTGTACTTCGCCTTCGAGGACCTGACCACCCTGCCCGCTCAACTGCAGATCCTCGGCCCCCGCAGCGCCCGGCTGAGCATCGTCGAAGGGCGCTATCACCAGGTCAAGCGCATGTTCGGCCACTTCAACAACAAGGTGCTGCGCCTGCACCGCGAACGCATGGGCCCGCTGCTGCTGGACGAACGCCTGGCCCCCGGTGAATACCGTGCTCTGAGCGACGCCGAAATACGCCTGATCTGAGCGTTGCGCCGCGCCACACGACCGCCGGGCAGAAGCTGTCGAACAATTTGCCCAATGACCTTGCAGGTTCCCGGTTGCCCTGCTTGAATCTGTCCGTCGGCCGAATTGTGACCGATGAGTCACAATCACACATCTAAGAAACCCTTTGCCGGCCTGAGCCCTGCCTGCTCTGCCTTCCCCCCGGCAAATCGCCCGCCTATAACAACACCCGTCGACCTGCCTTACCGGATCGACATGGGCTCCGATTCCAGGCGTATGCCTACCTGTCACATTGCCCGTGCACACTCACGTTGCGCGCATACCCGCTTGCCAGGAGTCTTATGACATGAGGCCAGAAATCGCTGTGCTGGATATACAGGGTCAGTATCGGGTTTACACGGAGTTCTATCGCGCAGATGCCGCAGACAAGACCATCATTCTGGTCAACGGCTCACTGGCCACCACTGCGTCCTTTGCCCAGACCGTGAAGAACCTCCACCCGCAGTTCAATGTGGTGCTCTACGACCAGCCCTACGCGGGTCGCTCCAAGGCCCACAACAGGCACGAACGGATGCTCACCAAGGAAGTAGAGGGGCAGATCCTGCTGGAGTTGATCGAGCACTTCGCCGCCGAACATGTGCTGTCGTTTTCCTGGGGCGGCGCCGCCGCCCTGCAAGCGCTCTCCCAGCGCCCGCGACGCATCGAGAAGGCGGTGATCAGCTCGTTCTCGCCGGTGATCAACGAGCCGATGCGCGACTACCTGGAACGCGGTGTCGACTACCTCGGCAGCCGCGATGGCCATCGCGTCGGCGACCTGGTCAACAACACCATCGGCAAGCACCTGCCGTCGCTGTTCAAGCGTTTCAATTATCGCCACGTCAGCAGCCTGGCGGAACATGAGTACGGGCAGATGCACTTCCACATCAGCCATGTGCTCCATGGTGATCGCCAGTGCTACCTCAGGGCCGCACGCAACATCCAGGTCCCGGTGCTGTTCATCAACGGCGAATGGGACGAATACACCTCGGCCAACGATGCCCGGCTGTTCGCCAACCATGTGCAGCAGTCGAGCTTCAGTACCATCCAGGCCACCGGGCACTTTCTCGACATGGAGCACAAGGCCGCCTGCCGCGACACCCGCCAGGCCCTGATGGGGTTCCTCAAACCGGGCCAGTACGACAACCGTTCGCGTGCCCCGCATGTCCAGGAGCAGCATGTACGAGCCCTCTGAAAAGCCCTCCTCGCAGGCCGCCTGCACACCGTGACAACCCCGGTTTTCACGGTATGGGGCGGGCTTGCGATGAAGGTCAGCGGCGCGCAAGCGCAAGTCAGCTAAAGAAAAACTTCAAATCCACGGCCACATCTGGTACAAAGTCAGCCGTTCGAGCGGGTGTCGTATAATGGCATTACTCCAGCTTCCCAAGCTGATAACGAGGGTTCGATTCCCTTCACCCGCTCCACTTCCCCAATCTGCGTGCCCACGCAGAAGCTCCAAGCAGTTTCCCAGTCGTTGAACCGCAACGATCTCTCCCTCCAGACCTGACCATTCAAGCCCAAGCCTTGTGCCTACCCGGGCCGATCGGTGCTGGCCAGAAAAGCTGCATAGCCATCGGCAACCACGGACGTGGCGCCAGTCTCATGGGACCAGAGCACCACCACCGGCTCACCGGCCTCCCCCAGTACGGCGTAATCGAAGCAGTAGTAGTCGCCCGTGCCGAACTGGGCGAACGGCAGCAGGTTGGAGAAACCCGCCGGGTCAGCGCAGACGTTGTCCTGCCAGGCCCGCCAGCCGCCTTCGAAATGGCGGACTATCGACTCCCAGGTCTTGCGCGGATCCCGGGCATCGAAGACCGGAAACACCTCCAGCGCCCCCAGTGCCTTGCCGTTGTGCTCCAGCAACCAGCGCGCGAACGAGCAGGGCAATGTACGCCCCAATGCCATCTCTGCCGCGCGGATCGCCTCGATCGTCGTGCCTGTCACTCTCGCTTTGCCCATGATGCCTCTCTTGGGGTACGAATTCGGGGCCGGGGACACTCGGTGTTCCCGGCCGGCGATTGTGCCGATGAAGATCCTGGCGTGCAAAGCATCCGGCGATGGCCCGGCCCGCAAAACTGGCTAAGATATCCGACCTGTTTTGCTGCACCGCCTGCCCGGCCATCGACGATACCTGCGTCGCGCCCTGCGAGGGAGAAGCCCCTCAGCTGTTTCAACTGCATGACATTCCCTGCCCACCAGGGCTGCACACGAACCTGATAGAGCCTCCCGACATGACTCAGAACATCTACGACGACCCGATTTTTTTCCAGGCCTACAGCCAGATGGGCCGCTCCCTCGGCGGCCTCGACGCCGCGCCGGAATGGCCGGCCCTGCAAGCCCTGCTGCCACCGATGAACGGCCTGCGGGTGCT